>CAZQZF010000077.1:0-8921 GCA_964597745.1 uncultured Zetaproteobacteria bacterium | reverse complement strand
GGCCAGATTCATATTTCTCATGATGATTTCCGGCTTGCTGCTGGTGATAATATATGGTTACTTCTCCGGCCAGACCGTACCCGGGAGAGTCAAGCCCTGCTTTTACCTCCGAAACCGGAAACATCTTGAACCTTCGAAAATCCTTGGCAAATGGAGCCTGGCAACTCATGATTCCGCACACGTATTCAAACTCGGCGAAGCCGGGTAATAAGAGTTTTATTTTCTACCCTGCGGCCCTCTGCATCCTCAGCGGTAAAGGGTTTTAAATAAGGATGTATATTGAACGGTATTCTTGATCTCATAGGCAATACCCCGCAAGTACGCCTGAAAACCATCACGAAACATTTGCCAGACAGTGTCCGTATTTATGGCAAACTGGAACGATTCAATCCCGGCGGATCCGTAAAAGACCGGCCGGTGTTATGGATGGTTCGTGATGGCATCAGGCGCGGATTGCTAAAACCGGGAAAAACCCTGCTGGATTCAACGTCCGGCAATACCGGCATTGCCCTGGCAATGATCGGCGCCGTATTGGGATATCCCGTTCGCCTGGTCATGCCCGGCAACGTATCGGATGAACGCAAACGCATCTGCCGCGCTTTTGGCGCCGATCTCCTTTTTTCAGATCCTCTTGAAGGGTCGGATGGAGCGATCCTTTATTGCCAGGATGTGTACGAAACGGAACCCGATCTCTATTTTAAACCGGATCAGTATAATAATCCCGTCAATCCGAAGGCGCATGAGGAATCCACGGGACCGGAGATATGGCGAGACAGCAAAGGGGAAATCAGCCATTTTATAGCCGCCCTTGGAACAACGGGGACACTGGTCGGCACTGGTCGCTATTTGAAGAAGATGAACTCCAACATCACCATTATTGCCGCCGAACCGGATTCTCCTTTCCATGGTATTGAGGGGCTGAAACATATTGAATCCAGCATCGTCCCGGAAATCTATGATCCTGATATACATGATGAGAAACTGGGTATCAGTACTGAAACGGCCTATCGTCTAACACAGCGACTTGCCCGTGAGGAAGGCATTCTGGCCGGGCAATCCAGCGGTTGTGCTCTGGCCGCGGCATTACATGTAGCAGAACGGCTGGCCGATGAAAGCATACCGGGAGAAATTGTTGTCATATTCCCGGATGGAGGCGAGAAATACCTTTCCACTACAGTTTTTTCCGATGATCACGTCGGCTTCGCGGAAGGGATCTAACCTGAATAGTGCAGGTTAGAAAAATTCCAGGTGAACTTCGAATAACTTTTCAACCGCTTGCATGGACGGACTGCTTGCAATCATCAAAGCATGATCATGCGGTTTGATGCGTGTTTCTCCATTCGGAATGATGACATCATTATCCCGAACCAGTGCAGCAACCACTGTATTCCTGGGAAAGGGAATATCCTTTATCGGGATATCAATAACATCGCAGGTCTCCAGGGCTTCAGCCTCAATGACCTCGAGGCTTCCATCGCCCAGCGATGAGATGCCAAGCACGCGGCCCTTTCTAATATAGCGAAGGATTGAAGCCACTGTCGTCAAACGGGGAGAGACGGTCACATCAAGGCCAATTTGCTGTACCAGATCCGTATAAATGTGACGGTTTACCAGCGTGACAATATGTGAAACCTCATATTTTTTGGCAATCAGACTTGCCAGAATATTGGATTCATCATCATTGGTCAGCGCCAACAACGCATCCATGTCATGAATATTTTCCTCTTCCAGCAATTCCCGGTCGAGGGCATCCCCGGAAATAATTACACTTGTATTCAGATGATTCGCAAGCCATTCGGCCCTTTGCTTGTTGTGCTCGATGATTTTCAGAAGAACCCCTGAACGCTCCAGTTCCTGGGCCACAATATAACCCACGTTGCCGCCCCCAATCATCATGACATTATGGTGCTTCTTCCTGCCATCAAGGCCAATCTTCTTCATAAACACGTTCAACTGTTTCTTTTCTATGGCGACATAGATCTTGTCGCCGGCAAGAATCATGGAACTTCCGTCTGGAATTTTCCATCTTCCGCCTCTTCCCAAGGCCACCACATAGACCTGGACATCTCCCATGACATCCTTCATTTCCGTTAATTTCAAGCCTGCCAGGACGCCCTTGGGCTGCACCTTGAGACCCAACAGTTGAACCTTGCCTCCGGAAAAGTCTTGCGCATCAATGGCTGAAGCGACCTGAACGCGTTTCAGGACGGCCATGGCGGCCTCACGCTCCGGTGAAATAATGTGATTGATCGGCAGGTTTTCGCGACCAAAAAGATCGCTTGCAAGGACATATTCCTGGTTACGAATCCGGGCTATTTTGGTCGGAACCTTGAACATGGTATGGGCAATCTGACAGGCTACCATGTTGACTTCATCGTTCTGGGTGGCGGCAATCAACAAATCCGCACCCTGGGCGCCTGCCTGCTCAAGGACGCTTGGATGAGCTGCATGTCCCAGAATCGTTCGGACATCCATTGTGTCCTCAACCCGTGAAATCTGCTCCCTGTCCGTATCTACAACGACAACATCATTTCCTTCCATAGCTAACCGTTGAGCGATATTGAAACCAACTTCACCGGCGCCAAGGATGAGCACGTTCATGAGGATTTCTCTTTCTTTGATACAGCCAAACCAAAGCTTTTGATTTTGCGGTGAAGCTGGCTGCGTTCCATGCCTATATCTTCAGCCGTTCTGCTTATATTCCAGTTATGCTCGTTCAGATGGTGAATGAGAAAGTTGCGCTCGAATACTCCTTTGGCGTTATGAAATGTCTGAGGAGACTGTCCGATGCCAAATGAGGGCCGGGAGTTATCCAGAGGCAACATATTTTCAACATTTATTTCCCCTCCAGATTGCAAAATATGGCTGCGTTCGATGTAATTCCTCAGTTCGCGAACATTGCCTGGCCATGGATAAATCTGAATTTTAGCCAGGGCTTCCGATGTAAATCGGACCGGTTCGCCACCCTGAATCATGGCTTGCTCCCGGGCGTATTCATGGATGAGTAATGGAATATCCTCAGCCAGGTCCCGAAGAGGCGGCATCTGGATACTGACCACATTCAGCCGGTAATAAAAATCTTCACGCAACGCACTCTTCTGCATGGCCTCATCGAGATTGAATGTGCTGGCGGCAACAAGTCGGACATCAACCGGTATCAGCCTGGGGCTGCCAAGACGCTGCAAACCATGTTCCCTCAAAACCTTGAGAATCTTGGCCTGAGTCAGATGATTCAATCCAATCACCTCATCAAAAAACAGGGTGCCGCCATGCGCCGACTCAAAACGGCCACGCTGCATATGCAAGGCGCCAGGAAAGGCCCCCTTCTCATGTCCAAACAGCTCTGAATCCATTCTCGCCTCAGGAATACTGGCTGCATTGACCGTTAAAAAAGGGCCTTTGCTCCGTTTTGAATAATGGTGAAGCATGCGGGCGGCAACTGTTTTTCCCGTTCCATGTTCGCCTATAATGAGCACCGGCGTATCTTTATCCGCCAATCGTTGAATGAGATGCTTGACCTCACGCATCGGCTTGCTTTCGCCAATCAGTTCATATTGGGCCTGCTCTTCAATATTCTGCTTTAATTCAATGTTTTCGCGCTTCAGATGATTCTTTTCTACGGCATTGCGAATTAAAATCAGCAAACGCTCGGAGGACAGAGGCTTTTCAAGGAAGTCAAACGCCCCCTGGCGCGTTGCCCGGACTGCCGTATCGATGGTGGCATGACCAGACATCATGATCACCGGGATCTCAGGATCAAGCTGCTTGAGTCTGGACAAGGTTTCCAGTCCATCAATGCCCGGTAGCCAGATATCAAGCAGAATACAGTCCGCGGGCGTTTTGCGAAAGCGAACGACGGCCTCCTCACCCGAGGCGGCGCAATCAATGACATAATCCTCGTCTTCCAGCAGACCCTGCAGAGACTCGCGAATGGGTTTTTCGTCATCAACAATCAGTATTCGGGCACTCATGCTGCCTCCTTTTTTTGCACCTCAGCCGGCAAATGCAGGCAAAACTCGGTGGGCTTGGCGGCCGATAACAATAAAAGTTCACCTTCATGATCCTCCGCAATTCGTCTGGCGATGGCCAGGCCAAGACCCGAACCCTGCTCTTTGGTCGAGAAATACGGCTCAAACAAATGCTCCCGATTTTCAACCGCTATGCCTTCACCGTGATCCAGCACATGAAATTCAATGTTGGCTCCATTCCCTGCAGCGTACAGCCTGACGGATGCTCCGTCCGTGCTGGCGGCTACTGCATTATCCAGCAAATTAATCAACACCTGCTTAATCTGATCCGGATCACACAGGCACGTGATATCCCCTGCTGCCGGTATGACTTTTATGCCGCCGTAGGAATCATATAACTGTTCCATATCCTTGAGTATTTCCTGAACGGGAGTCCTTCGTAAACACGGTTTTGGAAGACGAGCCAGAGTGGAAAAGTCATTGATTAATCTCTGCAGCCGTTCGACCTGGCCAATGATTGTCATTGTACAGGTGTCAAAGATATCCGCTGGGTGCGCCTGGCCGCGAAACCGTCTTTGCAGCCGTTCGGTGGCGAGCTTAATGGGAGTTAGTGGATTCTTGATCTCATGCGCCAGCCTGCGTGCCACCTCGGTCCATGCCTGCTGCTTCTGAGCCTCGGCCAGACTGCTCACATCATCAAAGACAACGAGAAATCCAGTCTGGCCCTTCTGTTCCGAGGAACTCAATCGCGCCCCCCGAATCAGAATGTGGTAGTTCTGCTTGCCAATCGCGAGATCCAGCTCCCGTTGCAAATGTCCCTGGGCCTGATCATTTAATTCTTCGATAAACGCACCCACTAACTGCAAGCGTCCATGGCACAAGCTGCGTACAGGTTTGCCCGCCTGCCAGCCGGAGGGGAGTGCCAACAGAGTTTTTAGCGCCTCGTTATAGAGGGCGATTTCGCCTTGAGCATCAAGCAAAAGGACCCCCGTTTGCAGATTGGCAAGAAGGGTTTCAAGTATGTACTGACGCTCCTGACTGCTTTGCAGTGCCTGTTGCTGCTTGGATTGCGCCTCCTGCAGGGCGTGATAATTCTCCCTCAACCGCTGCGCCATGCGGTTGAACGATTTCACCAGGGAACCCAGTTCATCCTGGGTGCCAACCGGGACAGAGACATTCAGATCGCCTTCCGTGACTCGATGCAGGGCCTGGGCAAGATCGCCAATGGGACTTGTGAGCTTTCGGGCAAAAAGTAGGGCCACCCAGCCGGCAACCAGCATCACCAACAGGGTAACAAGAAGTAGAAAATCGGAAAACAGGGACTTGATGGATTGCCTGTTGCGTTCCAGTTGACGGTAGGTCGTATAATCGGCTTCGACGGAACGGGCGCTCTGTACCACGGCGGAAGGAAGCAACATTTCCGCGCGCAGAATTCCAACAACGCCTTCGCTGCCAGTCAGGGCTGCATACCCAATTGCACGCTCGCTTCCTTCTTTCTTGACCAGTTCCGTAACCACGCGGCCCAGGGATACTGCCAGTGTCGCCTGTTGGCCCAGATCCTTGGTCCGCAGGATACTCAAGCCGTTCCTGTCCACTCCTGCCAATAACCTCCTGTTGATGTCATAGAGTTGCAGCCGGCTCCACCCTTCCAGTTTAAGGATGGCGTTCAAACGCGAGCTGAGGAGCGTGTAATTTGTCGGCTCCAGCATGGCTTGATACAACTCCGGATCATGCGTATAGTTTACCAAACTCAGTTCCATATCCGTCTCTACCCGGGAATAAAATCCACGCGCCAGATCAAGGGCTCGGTCGAGCAAGGTGTCAACACGCACGTCAAACCATACATCCAGGCCGCGATCCACCATTTGACTGGAAGCAAACTGTATAATCAAAGAGGGCACGAGCAACATTCCCACAAGCGCTATGACCAGTTTGCTCCGCAGGCGTGAGCCTGGGCGTCGTTCATGCCTTTCCCTGATCAGGCGAAAGCCATGGTGAAGCGCCACGGATGCCAGCACCAGAATGAGTGCGATATTGACCCATACCAGCACAGCACGGCTTCCTGAACTGGACATCGCTTCCGGCCAAAGCCGGGCCGCCAGGCTCAACATAAATAGGCCAAAAAGGACAGGCAGTAGGCGGTTGAGGATTCCTTTTCTCATGGATTGCTAAAATCCAGACTGGCTTTAGTTTGTTCATAGCCCCACCATCGGGTAAACCAGTTGTTATCAACGGCGCCCAGATGCTCCTCCAGAGTGATGCTTAGCCGATACTGATTTCCATGTTCGAGCAGGGTTCTGTCCATAACCGGAAATCGTCTAAGGTTGCTGAGAAATGCAATAGCATCATCCAGATTGCCAACGCGATGCGTAATACCGCTGGTTTGATCGATGAGTTCCCAAGTCCTCGACACAAGATCGGGTACAACCCGGCGCTTCACAACAACGCCCCCGATGCCATTGTTGAGCCAGTATTTTCTTATGCCAAGAACATGAATATGCCAGATTAGAGTCACCTCCGAGCCTTCACTCAAGGCCTTGGCTATGCGCTTGTTGTTTCCTGTATACCTGGCATTGCAGTATACGAGATTCTCCTCCAGGGTAAGGCTCGTATCGATGTTGGCGGCAAAAATTGAAGTGCTCATCACCAGTTGCAGGCAAATGGCCGTGACCAGCGCCAGTCCATACCGGATGTTCGGTCGATCAATCCAGGACTTTTTCATCAATGCCGAGTGTAGCAGCCTGCTGGATATAGGGCGAAGCAAAAATTTTTCCTTTATGAAGCGCCATGGGATGTCATTCATTTCCAACTTCTTTTTCTGGGATTAACAGTTAAGATCATGTCATGCAGCCTGAACCTGATAAAGCCATGAGGGATTCATTCATTCGATACGATTATTGCGTTCGCGGGGCAGACCTGAATCATTATGGAATTATGCACGGCGGCAGACTTTTAACCCTGTCCGATGAGGTCGGATTCCTTGCCGCCCACAAACACGCGGGCATGGATTGCCTTACTCAGGGCGTCCATCAGGCCCTGTTTTATCAGCCGGCAAGATTGGGTCAGAATCTGGTCTTTGAAGCGCAGGTGGCATGGGTTGGCAATACCAGCATGTGGGTTCCGGTCAGGGTGTATAACCAGCAGGATGGAGATACCGTCATGGAAGTGATCATGGTCTTTGTTGCAGTCGATGAAAACATGCGCCCTCGACATGCGCCCCCGGTGAGGCCCGGTTCGGAGTCCGAACAGAGGCTGCATGACAGGATACAACGCTTGCGCAACATGAAGGTCGAGAGTGGAAATGATGAAGACTGACCGCTTCTTACGGCTTGCTACACTCAATATACAGGCTGGCATCGGCTCACAGAAGCCCAGACATCTTATCACCCATGGCTGGCGCTATCTCATGCCCTATGACAAGTCATTGCAGAATCTCGACCGGATTGCAGGATTCCTTGCGGATTTTGATATCGTTGCCATCCAGGAGGCGGATGCCGGCTCTTTCCGGACACGTTACGTCAATCAGGCCAAATATATTGCCAACAAGGGAGGATTTTCCACCTGCTACAGCCATATTATCAGGGAGACTGGCAGAATCGCCTGTCATGCCAATAGCTTGATTTCACGTTTGCCATTCAAGGATATTCGACGCCACCGTCTGCCTGCATCAAGACATGGCAGGGGCCTGCTGGAGGCCCATCTTCAGATGGACAAAAAGCAGATCGCGGTCTTTGTCACGCACCTCTCGCTGCGGCGTCCAAACCGTGAACGCCAGATTCAGTATCTAGCCGAACAGATTAATCAGTACGACTCATCCATTCTCATGGGGGACCTGAATTGTGAACCGAATTCAGTGGAGTATTCCCAACTGCTGAGACAGACGCGATTGAAGGCTGATTCCGAACATCCGCTTACATTTCCAAGCTGGCATCCAATTCGCAGCCTGGATCATATCCTGGCCACTGATGACCTGGCGCTTGATGAACCGAAGGCCCTGCCGAATCTCCTATCCGATCACCTGCCGGTATCCTCCACGTTGACCTGTTCTGGTCTGAACTATTCATGAATCGCCGTGATGATCACGCCGGACCTTTTTGTGCCTGCAACGGATTCAGAGGAAGGAGTGCGTAGCCATGCATACGGACGACTGACGAGGGATTCGTTGCAGGCAAAGGAACAAGTGAGGGCGCGGCAGCACTTATGAATAGTTCAGACGAACTGCCATTAACCGTCGCGCCAGTTCGGTGGCCTTTTCGGGACCATCCAGCAAGGCAATACGTACAAATCCGCAGCCTGGATTGATGCCCGCATCATCCTCAGCGCTGAGATAGCGACCGGGAAGGATCGTAATCGCCTGTTGCTCATAGGCCGCCGCCGCGAATACCTCGTCATCTTTCACTGGCAGCCAGACAAAAAACCCCCCATCCGGAATTTTGCCGATCCGATCCTGCCCGTAGGCATCATAAAAGGCTCTCAAACTTTGCCGGAATCCCCGGCGATTGGAACGGACATGTTCCTCATCCCTCCATGCCTCTGCGGCGACCATCTGAAGGGGCGAGGGCGTGGCCGGGCCGGTGTAACTCCTCAGTTTGGCAAACTGCCGGATGAGCCGGGCATCTCCGGCGATGAAACCTGATCTCAGACCGGGCATGGCCGAACGTTTGGACAGGGAATTGAAGACCAGACAGCGTTCAAAACCGGACCTGCCCAATTGCCGGGCCGCCTCCAGAAGACCGGTTGGCGCAGCATCCATGTATATCTCTGAATAACATTCGTCGGCGCAGATGACAAAATCATAACGATCAGCCAAACGCAGCAGCTCGACATAATAACCCTTGGTCGCCACCCCACCGGACGGATTGGATGGCGCGCACACATAGACCAGGGCCGTGCGTTCCCATACAGAATAAGGAATCCGGCCCAGCTCAGGATCGACATCATGTTCGGCAACAG
>CAZQZF010000076.1:0-9012 GCA_964597745.1 uncultured Zetaproteobacteria bacterium | reverse complement strand
CCCCCGAATCAATACCTTCCACTCTGCACGCACTTCCAACTGCTTTTTCTAGGATTATTTCGTTAAAGTGAATAATTTTTGAAATTCGCCATAGCCTTTTTCCTCCAGCTTCTCAGCGGGGATAAACCGCAGGGCGGCGGAGTTGATACAGTAGCGCAGGCCCGTGGGCGCCGGGCCATCGTTGAAAACATGACCGAGGTGTGAATCGGCATGCTTGCTGCGTATTTCGGTTCGGACCATGAACAATCTTCGGTCCTTATGTTCAACGATGTTTTTAGAGTCCAATGGGCGAGTAAAGCTCGGCCAGCCAGTGCCCGAATGAAATTTATGTATGGAGCTGAAGAGGGGTTCTCCGGAAACAATATCGACATAGATGCCGGGCTTCTCATTGTCCCAGTAGGGATTATTAAATGGGGGTTCAGTGCCGTTTTGGCGGACTACCCTGTATTGCAGGGGTGTCAGCTTTTGCTTTAGCGCCTGGTCGGATGGGATTTTCCAGCCTGATTGGTTGTCCATGTTTTCCGCCTGTATGATGGATGCAGGCATGCAGATGCAGCATACCGCAAGAAACGAAATTGTGCATAGTCTTATCCGCATATCCTGGAACCTCTGAACACTAGCTTAGTCGTTCAAAGATGCGAAAACCTGCAATATAAGTGCCGGCTGCCGATCCCAGAGTGGAAAATAGAAAGATTAGCAGGATACGGGTGATGCGATTGTACCACCAGCCACTGGGTTGTGTGATCTGTTGGCGCAGGCGATTAAAGTCGCCAATACTGGGCTTACGAAGCCATATTTCGACGGCAGCCGTTACCATGCCGGCGCCAATCATGGGATTCAGCGAGGTAATGGGAGCGGCGGCAAAGGCCGTGACTACGGTCAGGGGATGCGCCAGAGCCAGCAGGGCGCCAAATGCAGACAGTCCGCCGTTGATGATCACCCAGTCCACAATCATCCGCCAACCCAGTGAGGGACTGCGGGCAAACCCGATGGCAAACCCGGACAAGATCAGCACGGTGATAAGCCATGGTAGATATTTCAACCATCGCTCAGCCGGCGGAACCCTTTTTAATTCAGCCAGTTGCGATTTGAGATCAGTCACAGAGGCATGCCTGTTCTGCTCAAGGTAATGCCGTATGCCCTTGACATGGCCCGCGCCAACCACGGCCAGGATATGGTGATGATCCGCAGTTACATTCTCCTGAATGAGACGAAAGGCCATATAGCGGTCCCGTTCATCAATCAGCGCTTCATATAAATGCCTTTCTTTTTGGGCAAACTGGGCAAAGGTGGATTCCAGCATGTCGCCTTCCTTCAGATGTTCAATCTCCTCCTCGCTGACCTTTTCGCGGGAGACGATGCTCAGCAGCAGGCCGGTAATGAGATACATACGATGCCAGACGGGTATGTTGCGATAGATGCGCTTCAGGGTCAGGCCAACATCGCGGTCAATGAGCAGCACGGGCAGGTCCGCCTTGCCTGCCTCCTCAATAGCGACGCGAAATTCTTCGCCCGGTTCGACACCCAGTTGTTCTGCCGTGCGTTGCTGAAATGCGGACATGGCCAGATTGGCGATGACCATCGGCGCCATGCCCTGCCTCAATACCTGAAACAGATCCATGTCCAGGATGGCATCAGGGTCGGTCATCTTTCGGTGCCGGCCCGTACACAGTTCGATGGCAACGGTATCAAACGCACCCGATGCGAGCAGCTCCCTGACCTTTTCGGCGCTTGTCCTGGAGACATGCGCCGTGCCCAGAACAGTGATTCGGCCATCGGCCATCTCCATGGTAAACATCGGGTTTTTTGCCGTATCCTGATGCCGTTGAATGTCCTTCAAAAGAGGGTTTTCAGCACATTTTCCGGTGGCCGGCCAAGGGCTGCCCGATTGTCTTTAATGACGATGGGGCGTTCAATCAGAATCGGATGTGCGATCATGATGCCGATCAACTGCTGCCTGGATAGTCTCTTGCCCTTGATCAGTTCCGCGTACTCAGATTCACCTTGACGCATCAGCTCTTCGGGCTCCTTGCCGAGCAGGGCAAGAATCCTCTCAAGTTCAGTCTCGGACGGAGGCGTTTTCAGATATTCGATGATTTCGGGCTCAATGTTGCGATCCCGCAGCAGCGCTAGAGTGGCGCGCGATTTGGAACAGCGAGGGTTGTGATAGATAACGATGGACATGGTTTCCTCCTGAACTATTGCTTTATTACAGAGATTAGGAGCTACAGAGTATCGTCATCTTACAGTAAAATCCCCCGGGTTGTCTCCAGAGACTGCTACAGTAGTTCCAGCGCCGCGTATTTCAGCATCAGACGTTTGAGGCCTGCTTTCCGGAACTGCACGGTAATACGTCTGGCATCGCCAACCCCTTCCATTGCCAGCACCACGCCATCTCCGAAGGTGGGATGACCTACATCCACGCCCACCCGGATACCGGTATCGTGTTCCTGCCGCTTTAATTCAACGACAGGCGCGGGAGTTTCAAATTCCATCACCTCATCAGACAGACCTGCAATGAATTGACTGGGTGAGGGGAAAAACAGATCGCCAAAGACTCGGCGCATCCTGGCCATCGTCAGCATCAGGTAGTTTCGGGCGCGCGTAATGCCGACATAAAGCAGTCTTCGTTCTTCGGCAAGACCGCTCTCTCTATCCTCATCCAGTGAGCGTTGATGAGGGATCAATCCTTCCTCCACGCCAGCAATGACAACTGTATCAAATTCCAGACCCTTGGCGCGATGCAGGCTCATCAGCGATACCGAGTCATCACTCGATTCCTCCTCACCGCTCTGTAATAGAGACGCTCGATCCATGAAATCAACAGGAGAGAGGCCTTCCATCATGGAGATCTCAATAAAATTCTGCAGGGTGCGGATATTCTCCGTTCTCGACTCCACCTCAAGCTGACCCAAGGCCTGTAGTGAAGACAAATAACCGCTCTCCTCCAGCAGGTTTCCCAGACCGAGGTCGGGTTTGCCCATAGCCAGAGGACGATGCTTGCCTATCAACTGCGCCAGGGGTTCGAGCTTGCTGGCTGCTCCATGGCCATGGCCAGATGCAATTTCGTCCAGCCAGCCTGCCGCACGCAGGCCGGATTCTGATAACATTCTGGAAATTGCCTCCTGTCCTTTTGCCCCGATGCCACGTTTGGGCTTATTACAGACGCGCAGAAGATGCAGGGCATCAGCACAATTGTGCAGCAATGCCCAATAAGCCAATGCGTCCTTGATCTCCATGCGGACGAAAAAGCCTACGCCGCCGATCACTCGGTAGGGGGTATCCTTTTCATGAAAAACCTGCTCAATCGGCAGAGATTGCCGATTGGATCGGTAAAGCACCGCCATTTCCCGCCAGGGAATTCCCAGTTCATGTCTTGATTGCAGGGTTTTCAGGATAGTTCGGGCCTCATTGTATTCATCGCTGCAAACTCTCCACTGCGGTACGGATCCATTTTCGCGAGTGGTCTTGAGTACTTTTTCATGCCTGTGCGGATTATCACGGATGATTGCATTGGCCAGATTCAGAATCGCGCCGCTTGAGCGGTAATTTTCCTCCAGCCGGTGGACTACGGCGCCCTGCCAGACCTGCTCGAACTCCAGGATATGACAAATATCGGCGCCACGCCATCCGTAAATGGCCTGATCATCGTCTCCGACTACCGTGAGGTTGCGATGTTCGGTGCATATTAGAAGCAGCCATTGATGCTGTACCGGATTGGTGTCCTGATATTCATCCACCAGCACATGATCAAAACGGCTGCGGATAGCGGCGGCAATATCAGCATGGTTCCTCATCAGGGTAACAACGTTGAGCAACAGGTCGCCAAAATCCATTCGGCCCAGATGTTTGAGTTCGGTCTGATAGACGGCATAAAGCTCGCGCAGACTGATCCTGTTCAGACGGTCATCCGGAGCCTCATCAGGATTGAGGCCGGCATTTTTACACCGGTCGATCCACGATAGCAGATAACCGGGATGTAGACGCTCAGTATCAATGTTGCGAGCCTTCAGGATACGCTTGATCAGCAGCTTCTGATCATCGACATCAAGGACCTGAAAGTCCCGTTCATATTCAAGGGCCTCGGCATAACGCCGCAAGAAACGGAGCGACAGGGCATGAAACGTACCCGATATAACTCCGCCGCCTTCATCTCCAATCAGTTCCGCCAGGCGCGATTTCAGTTCCGCCGCCGCCTTATTTGTGAAGGTCACCGCCATAATGCGATGTGGAGCAACGCCCTGGGCGCTAATCAGGTGCCCGATTCGATGCACAATGGTGCGCGTTTTACCGGAACCGGCGCCAGCCAGAATCAGCTGCGGGCCATTGCCTGCCTGCACGGCCCGGATCTGGGCGTCATTGAGTTTCATTGCGAGCGCACTGTTTCGCCGTGCTCTACGATCAGTCTGTGATAGGTAGAAAAGACGGCATTTCTGGAAAGGATGCCAAGCACCTTGCGAGACTCTTTCCTGGACGTGACCGGCATCTGTTCAAAGATTTCCTTATCAAATATACGGATGGCTTCAAACAGGTTTCCATTTTCCGGAATACTGCATACGTTGCGATTAGCGACTTCGGAGGCTACGGCAATCTGATCCAGGCTCGGATCGAGCAACCATGGCTGGAGATCGGAAAAAGTAACGATTCCGACCATGAGGCCATCATCATCCACAATCTGCACGCTCCCCCTTCCAGACGATACAAAGATCGATTTCAACTCCTTCAGGCTGGCGGATTCATGTAGTCTCGGAATAGTTTTCCAGGGGATCTGGTCCACCTTGATCGAGCACATCCACGCCCGTTCCCTGTGCCAGCCAGTCTCCACTCCCATCTCATCCAATGGCTCCGTAAAGACTGAAGATCGACCGAAGGCGCGTTTGACCATGGTGGCGACGATACAGGCGGACATCAGAGGCAACATGATCTCATAATCTCCGGAAAGCTCAAAAACCATAATAATAATCGTTATCGGGGCCTGGAGGCTGGCGGCGGCCATGGCTCCGCAGGTGACCAAGGCATAGGCGCCATAGCTTTCGGAGTAGGCGGGCATGAAATCATGGCTGAAGCCCCCAAGCAGAGCACCGATAACACCCCCCAGGAAAAGGGTGGGCCCCAGCAATCCGCCTGGAAATCCAGAGGCCGCACTGATGATTGTAGCCAGAAGTTTCCCTACAAGTAGAATGCCTAAAAAGGCGCTCAATGGGATTGTCAGGCCAAGGATTTCGGGGTGCACGTGCTCCAGTACTATAGATTCCAGGGTGTCATAGCCGATGGACATTATTTCGGGCAGTACCAAGCCCATCAGTCCAAGGGCAAGACCAGCTGCCGCCAGCCTCATACGACTATCCGGCAGCGTTTGCTCCATGAAATTTCGCATTGGCGCCATGGCCTTGATAAGAACCGCTGCCAGCAAGCCGCAAAAACCGCCGATCACCATGTAGAAGGGGATCTCCGAGATACTGATCAGGTGATATTCGGGAATCAGGAAGGCCGGGAAATTACCGATTTCTGCCCGGGTAATGACTGTAGCGACAACGGATGCAATGACGATGGGGCTGAATGTGGCAATCGTATAATCAGCCAGAATGACTTCAAGCGCGAACAGCGTACCGGCAATGGGCGTATTAAATGAAGCGGAGATCCCCGCGGCGACCCCGCAGCCAATCAGTGTGCGCAGTTGCTGCTCACTGAGCCCAAGTCTATGGCCAATCTCGGACGATATCAGCGCGCCCAGAGCCATGCTCGGCTCGTCCCGTCCCAGACTGGCGCCACTACCCATGCTGAGTGCGGCGCCAAGAGTTTCCGTTACCAACTGCATCGGGTTAATGCGGGCATTGCGTTCCACAAGGTCGGCAAGGACGCCCGCCACGCCTCGCATTTCGCCATGGGGTAGAATGCGCATCAGAGCCCATCCAATAATCCATCCCGCTATCGCAGGCGCCAGTAGATAAATATACCAGGGTAGCGTATGCAATGCTGCTTCCCAAGTCTTGCTGCCCGTCCAGAAGCTGGATATCCACTCAATACTAAAACGCAAAAGCAGGGCGGCATAGCCGGATAAAACACCAATAAGCATGGCAAGAAGACTCAGGTAGAGGGTTTCCTGACTGCGTAACCAGACTCTGCCAAGCTGGCTAAGCCTCTTTAGCGAGGGTGTCCTAAAAATAGCGAAACTCCTTCAATCCAGTTAATCACTGCGGGTCTGATTCTCCGCAGCTTGCCGCAGGGTTGTTTATTGCATTTCCGGCAATGCTATCGTCTAAGTTTTCATTCCGATAGACAAGCTTCAGCGCCCTCGTCGCTCCTGTTGTTGCCGCATCTTTAAAGTTCAAATGCTACTACAAGAATGGATCAGAGGCTTCATCGTAACTTTCGTATCCGGTTCCGGGTTCATGAACTGCCCAGTGGATTGATTCGACTGTCTGCGCGCCTATACCGTTGATCGATGCCAATTCTTCCTTGCTCGCGGTCAGGACCGCTTCGACGCTGCCGAAGGTTTCCAAAAGGCTCCGTGCTCGCTCGGGACCTATGCCGGGCAAACCCTGCAGTAGATGAAGCTGAGTTCTACGTTTTCCATGGGGGCGCATGCCATGGCGAGGCAGGCCTCCACTGGCTATCGTCCGGCTCTGGCGGGCTGTGTAGAGCATTAATTGCACGGTTTCCCGCAGATTTCGGGAGCGAAGCAGCGGAATTCCAAGAAACACCGTGAGTGTTATCAACGCCCCTTGCAGAGCCTCCCGCCTCATGCCGCTTGAGACAAGATCGCGGCTTGTGCCTTCCAGAATGATGATGCCGCGTTTGTGTGCTTGGGCAAGCCTGCGCCCTTGCCGGAAGAGGCGACCATCCTTAACCGAGACGGCGAGGTCGGTAAGGGATTTACGCTCAAAAAGCAGGTGTTCGCTGACTTCATAGTCACCGCAAGTAAGGCGGCTTACCGCCACTGACACTGATGCCATATCATTGAGTATCTCCAATACGCCGCATCGTGCCTCGCGATCATCGACAACGATGTGAATTGGATCATGGGACTCCCGCAGCGACATAGTCAATACCAGTCAGTAATTTGCAAGCCATCCACACATGAAAACTCTTTCGTGTTATGCGTAACAAGCGTTCCATGATGCGTCAGGGAAGTTCCGGCAATCAGCGTATCCATCGGGCCCATGGGAGATCCTTCGGCTTCAAGTGAAGCACGGATCATGGTCGATGTCTTTGCCTCTTCAGCGCCCAATGGTAAAATGGCTAGAAGTCCCGTCAGGGCTTCCAGTTGCTGGCGGCGTTTTTCAGGCGCCGCAGATTTCGCCAGTCCTGTTTCCAGTTCGTATAATACAATAGACGGGATTGCTATATCTCTTGGCGGATATTGTAACAAATTATCTGCTACATTGCCCATGCCTTTGAAGTAATAGATCAGAGTATTGGTATCGAGCACGAACATTATATGGGTTCACGCCTGGCATCATCCCTGGCTGCATGCCGTATCTCTTCCACAGTCGGAAAATCAGGCCAGGCGCCAGCTAACCGGGTAATAACTTCCGGCCATTCATTCCGGGCCTTTTCATGAATGACATTTGCCACCCATTTGCTTGTGGAAATGCCCGAAGCCTTAACCGCTGCTTTCATTTCTGCCTCCGTCTTGTCATCAAGATATACTGCAACTTGTCCCATCATTGATCTCCTGGTTCAATATAAACATATATGCGAAATTATGTGTGGCCATCTGACTGGAGACAATATCCAGTTTTGATTGTTTAACGTGAATCTCCCCAATGCTTACTGTGACAGCCTACTGACATATCCGTAGGATACGCAGTTGATAGAGAAGCCGAGGTGAGAAAATGGATATCGAGAAACAGTTGCAGTTATTAAGTCGCGGAACTGTAGAGATCCTCCCGCACGGCGGCCTGGAGGTAAAGCTTAGGGAGGCTTTGAAGGGGAAGCGGCCGTTGCGTGTCAAGGCCGGCTTTGACCCGACGGCACCCGATCTGCACCTGGGTCATACGGTGTTGCTGGAAAAGCTCCGGCAGTTTCAGGTCTGTGGTCACCATGTCATCTTCCTGATTGGTGATTTCACGGGCATGATCGGCGATCCGTCCGGCAAGAACGAGACACGACCGCCTCTGACCCGGGAAGATGTTCTGAGCAATGCCGAGACCTATAAACAGCAGGTATTCAAGGTGCTTGATCCCGACAAAACGGAGGTGATGTTTAACTCCGAGTGGCTGTCCGAGCTTGGCGCTGATGGTCTGATCCGGCTGGCATCCAGGGCAACCGTGGCCCGCATGCTGGAGCGCGATGATTTTGAGAAGCGGTACAGGGGCGGGCACGCCATCGCCATCCATGAATTTCTGTACCCGTTGATCCAGGGTTACGACTCCGTAGCACTGGAGGCGGATGTGGAACTGGGCGGCAATGATCAGAAGTTCAATCTGTTGATGGGCCGGCAATTGCAGGAGGCGTACGGAAAGGCTCCGCAGGTGATCCTGACCATGCCGCTGCTTGAGGGACTGGATGGCGTCAACAAGATGTCCAAGTCGCTGAACAACTATGTCGGTATCGAGGAGCCTGCCGGTGAACAGTTCGGTAAGCTGATGTCCGTCTCCGATGAACTGATGTGGACCTACTACGAGTTGCTGACCGATGTGGATGTCAACGAACGGAAATCCATGCATCCGATGGAGGCCAAGAAGCAGCTGGCAGCCATGATTGTGGATCGTTTCCACGGTGCCGGCGCCGGAGAGAAAGCCCGAGAAGAGTTTGAGCGGGTGTTCGCCGAGGGCAGCCTGCCAACCGATATTCCTGATGCAAGCCTTGCTGCTGAAGATGGAGAACTGTGGATTGCCAGAGCGTTGAACGAAGCCGGGTTAACCCGGTCCAATGGTGAAGCGGTTCGCCTGATCAAACAGGGGGCGCCCTCCATCGATGGTGAGAATATCAGCGACAAGGATTATAAGCTTTCAACAGGTGGTCCGTATCTGCTCAACCTGGAGAAAAGACGATTTTTGATGTAGA
>CAZQZF010000075.1:0-9306 GCA_964597745.1 uncultured Zetaproteobacteria bacterium | reverse complement strand
GAAATCGTTTCTGTTCGATATTGATCAATAGATTTATCAACGCCACACAGGCGCAAAAGATGAGTATCATGTAAAATGATCGGAATCAAATCTCCGGTAAACTGCACATCACATTCGAGCCAGCGGGCGCCGGCGGAGGTGGCGCGTTCAAACGCCGGCATGCTGTTTTCGGGGCAAAGCTCATGGTCACCCCGATGGGCCACAAGACGATCCCGGATATCATCCCGAACTATCATACCCATTCTCCCATGCCTCAGGTGAGAAAAGATTGAGCCTCCAGGACACCAGGAAAGAGTTGGACGATGATTACCGCAGATAAAGAAAACACTGATAAGTGATTTGTGATTCGTTACCCGCTACAAAATACTATCTTTTTACTTTGTGCCTTGGTGATAAATCTTTTATCCGTTTTGATCAGCGTTAATCTGCGTCTAATCTTTTCTTTCTGCCCTTGTGGTGAGTTTTTCTTACCCTCTTTCTATCTGTTTCAATCTGTGTCTAATCATTTCCCTGTGTCTAGTGGTGGAATCAGGCTCCGCCGTTCAGGATTGCGTTATGCATGCCATAATTAATCCTCCAGGGCGCCTTCTGTTTGCTCAGGATTGTCTTTTGCAGATCTTCAGGCAGGTAGTGATAGACGAAGCGCTGCACCCCCCGGTCATGCAGGGAAGAGCGTGAGAACAGAATCGGATGACCCCCGTACTGGTCAAAATCAGATTTAAATCTTTTGAACAGGTAACTGAGCTTGAATGTCTTTTGCGATGGAATAATCTTTACAAAATCAGCAGTACGGATGGTCTTTCTGCTCTGGTCATCCAGCTGACGGTCCAGTTTCTTGGGAGTGTATGCTTCCGGGCGCAGGCGCGCGGAGTTCCGCGTCCCGTCACTGATCGCAAACAGCAATCTCAAGTCCCGGCCAGCTGCCATGGCTGTTTTTTTGCCGGTCAATTCGGCAATGATACTGGCGCTGGCCTTGCGTAGAATATGATCGCGGATGTCATTCAGGGTCAGTTGCTGACCGGCAACATTCCATTGTCTTTTGTTATACATGCCATCGATACTCACCCGTTTGGGATTAACTCCGGACGGATAGTGATCCAGAATCGTGGAGACTACTATCGCGTTATAGGTATTAATCCAGAAGGCATAGGTCTGCGCCCTGATCCAGCGCTGCATCTTCAGACTATCGACGACTTTCAGGTTTTTAATGTAACGATCCAGACCGGAACGATTCTCCTTCCATATGCCATAGTGTATAAAACCATTCTCATTATATTTCCCGAGATCATGATTCCACAGCTTGTAGCTGTGATCAAACGCATTGGCCGGCAGCGGCGAAAGCATGAGCAATGCTGCCAGTATTCCCGTATATAATCTGATCATCGTCCTCTCCTTTTTCTTCTGAAATGTGCCGGGTCCTGTATTAACCTGGACTATTCCTGGCATCTCCTAAAAAAATCCCAATTCCAGTCTTGCGGCCTCTGACATGCGGCCGGGATCCCAAGGCGGGTCCCAGACCAGTTCAACCGCGGCATCCGACACGCCCTCGACGGCTTTGACCCTGGACTCTACCTCCATGGGGAATGACTGGGCAACCGGGCAGCCCGGAGTTGTCAATGTCATCTTGATCAACGCCCTGCACTGACGATCAAGCTCGATCTCGTAAACAAGGCCAAGCTCATAGATGTTGACCGGGATCTCAGGGTCGTAAATGGTCTGCAGGGCCTCTACGATACGCTGCCTCAAACCTTCCATGTCAGGCTCGGAGGGTTCGTTGGTATTACTATTCAAAGTCATCGGCGCTGCCTTCCGTCGTGGTTACTTCAGCCCCTCCCAGCAGGGCTGTATGCATTGCGTGCCAGCACAGCGTGGCGCACTTGATACGTGAAGGGAATTCTCGCACGCCGGAAAGGACGGCCAGTTTCCCCAGGGAATCATCATCCACGGCCTCATCCGGCTCCGAGATCACCATATCGTGAAACTGCTGAAATATCCGTTCAGCTTCGGCAACCGGCAACCCCTTGATCCTTTCCGTCATTAGGGAGGCCGAGGCCGTGGAGATGGCGCAGCCCGAGCCCTCGAAGCTGATATCCTCGATTATGTCATCTGCATTCAGACGGACATAAAGCGTAAGCCGGTCGCCACACAGGGGGTTAAACCCGTCCGTCTTGCGTGTGGCATCCGTCATAGCGTGGAAATTACGCGGACTTCTGTTGTGATCCACAACCACTTCCTGATACAGATCCTTCAGGTCAAACATCAGCCAAACACCCTCCGGGCCTGTTCCAGCGCCGCAAACATCTGGTCCACCTCATCCATGGTGTTGTACAACGCAAACGAGGCGCGGGCCGTGGCTGGCAGGCCGAAATAATCCATGACCGGCATGGCGCAGTGGTGGCCGGCACGGATCGCGATACCCTGACGGTCAAGGATGGTGCCCAGGTCATGCGGATGAATACCCTCCAGTACAAAGGACAAAATACTGGCCTTGTGCGCCGCCGTTCCAATGATGCGCAGCCCTTTAAAATCATGTGCCAGTTTCGTGGCATAGGCCAATAATTCATGTTCATGGCGGGCGATAGGATCCGGACCGATGGCGGTCAGATAATCCACGGCAGCGCCAAAGCCGATGACGCCGGCAATATTGGGCGTACCCGCCTCAAACTTGTACGGCAGATCGTTATAGCGCGTCTTTTCAAAAGTGACCATCGAGATCATATCGCCGCCCCCCTGGTAAGGCGGCATGGCATCAAGCAGGGCCTCCTTGGCATACAGGATGCCGATACCGGTCGGTCCAAGCATCTTGTGCGCGGACATGGCATAAAAGTCCACATCCAGTTCCTGCACATCCACTGGCAGATGTGCTGCCGCCTGGGCGCCATCCAGCAACACCGGCACCCCCTCGGCATGCGCCAGATCAATCATCTGTCCGACGGGATTGATGGTGCCCAGCGCATTGGACATATGAGACATGGCCACCAGCCGGGTGCGCGAGGAGAGCAGGCGCTCGAACTCGCTGAACAACACCTGACCCTTATCATCTATCGGGGCTACCTTCAGCACGGTGCCGGTCTGTTCGCACAGCAGCTGCCAGGGTACAATATTCGAATGGTGTTCCAGAGCGCTGATGAGAATCTCGTCACCCGCCTTCAGGTGGGAGCGGCCATAGCTCTGCGCCACCAGGTTGATGGCCTCGGTGGCGCCGCGCACAAAGACGATCTCCTTTCGGCTGCGGGCGTTGATAAAGCGGCGCAGTTTCTCGCGTGCGGCCTCGTAATTTGCCGTGGACAGCTCACTGAGGTAATGCACGCCGCGATGCACGTTGGCATTTTCCCGGGTGTAATAGCGGTTGATGGCGTCAATGACGCTCTGCGGCTTCTGCGTGGTTGCAGCATTGTCGAGATAGGCCAGCGGATGGCCGTAGACCTGCTGCTGCAACACCGGAAAGTCGGCGCGGATGGCTTCCACATCCATGGAAGCCTCGACCGTCTCTGCACATTCATACAAGGCCTGACTCATGATGCCCCCATCTCTTCCGGATCTGTCGACATGTAACCGATCATCTGTTCCTCAAGCATGATTTTCACTGCCTGCAACCCCATCCGGTTGATGACATCATCGGCAAAGGCAAAGGTCAGCACGCTGCGCGCCTTGGCCGCTCCGATGCCGCGGGACTGCAGATAAAACATGGCATCGTCATCCAGTTGGCCGACCGTAGCCCCGTGTGAACATTTGACATCATCGGCATAGATCTCCAGCTCCGGTTTGGTATCAATTTCGGCAGTCTCGGAGAGAAGTAGATTGTGATTGGCCTGCCGGGCATCCGTTCCGTCCGCCCCGTCATGCACCACAACCTTGCCATTAAATACCGCCCGGCTGCCGCCATCCAGGATACCACGGTAAAATTCCCGGCTCGCACAGTCAGGCCGTCTGTGATCCACTCGCGTATGGAAGTCCGTGTGCTGATTGCCGCCGGTCCTGTACAGACCGTACAGCGCACATTCGGCGCCCTCCTCACAAAGATCAACATGGATATCCGTACGCGAAAGTGCTGCGCCCATGGCCACTGCGTGTGACTCGTAGCTGCTGTTATGCGCCTGCTTCACCTCAATGCGACCGGTATGAAACTGTTCGGCGTCCTCCATCTGCAGAAGATAATGCGTCAACCGCGCAGCCTCATTCAGACGGATCGATGTTACTGCATTGGTCAGCCCCGCCTCGCTCGACGCGCCACTGAAATGCTCGATAATAACGGCCTCCGCATTGCGACCGATGGAGATGGCATGCCGGAGATGGATGGCGCCCGGACGGCTTGCCAGTTGAACAATATACAATGGCCTGTCAAGGCACACGCCATCCGGAACACAAATGCAGACCCCGTCCCCGGCCAGAGCGGCATTGACCGCAACCAGGCCATTGAACAGCGGCGCCTGTTCATCCAGGGCAAGAATCTTTCCGGCCAACTCCGGATCCGATTCGATCAGGGCAGCCAGTGAAACGACCTGCACACCACTCGGCAGCGCCGACAGATCGGCATGAAAATGGCCATCAACAAAGACCAGCCGGTCCGCGTCCAGACCGGCAATCATGCTTGCTCCCACAGTGGCTGTGTCTACAGGGGAGATGGATACCGGAACCCACCACTCCTCTCCCAGGGCCCGTTTCATGGCTGACAGGTCGGTATATTTCCAGTCCTCATCATGTTTTTCAGGCAGGCCCATCCGTGCAAAAAGAGAGGCAGCCTGTCTACGCTGAGCCATGATCGCGGAATTTTTACACAGAGGCAGCGCCAGAGACAGATCGGGGGAATTCTTTTTCGCCAGCGCACTCATGCGGCAGCCTCTTCAGGAATCCAGTCGTAACCCCGCTCTTCCAGTTCAAGCGCCAACTCCTTGCCGCCGGATTTGATAATGCGGCCCCCGGACAGGACATGGACATAATCAGGCTGGATATAATTGAGCAGCCGCTGATAGTGGGTAACCAGGATCATGGAACGATCCGGACTCCTCAGACTGTTGACGCCGTTGGCCACGATGCGCAGGGCATCGATATCCAGCCCTGAATCGGTCTCGTCCAGGATGGCCAGCCGGGGCTCAAGGATGGCCATCTGGAAGATTTCGTTGCGTTTTTTTTCGCCACCGGAAAAGCCCTCATTGACGGCGCGGGAGAGCAGCGATTCATCCATCTGAACCAGCTCCAGCCTGCTTCTGACCAGTTTCATAAAATCCATGGCATCGAGTTCGGGCAGGTTCCGATGCCGGCGCACGGCATTCAGACCCGCCTTCAGAAGATAGACATTATTCACGCCGGGAATCTCGACCGGATACTGAAAGGCCAGAAATATCCCCTCTCGCGCGCGCTCTTCAGGCAACAACTCGAGCAGGTTCCTGCCCAAATACGTTACGCTGCCCTCCGTCACCTCGTAACCGCTGCGGCCGGCCAGCACATTGGCCAGCGTACTCTTGCCGGAGCCGTTGGGTCCCATAATGGCATGCACCTTGCCGGCATCGATGGTCAGATCGATCCCCTTCAGGATCTCCTTGCCCTCCACCTCGGCATGTAAATTTTCAATCTTCAGCATAAATATATTTCCTTTTTTTACCACAGAGGTTTTGATCTGCGTTCATCTGCGTCAAATTTTTTCTCTGTGTCTCTGTGTCTCTGTGGTTCACCTCTCTTTTTATCCGACGGCGCCTTCGAGGCTGACGGCCAGCAGCCTTCCGGCCTCGACGGCAAATTCCATCGGCAGCTCCCTGAACACCTCCTTGCAGAATCCGTTCACAATCAGGTTTACAGCATCCTCTTCGGACAGACCCCGCTGGCGGCAGTAAAAGAGCTGATCATCCCCGATTCTGGAGGTGGTCGCTTCATGCTCCACCCTGGCAGTGGGGTTCTTCACCTCCATATAGGGAAAGGTGTGCGCCCCGCAGGTATCGCCCAGAAGCAGGGAATCGCATTGCGAGTGGTTGCGTGCGTTATCGGCGCTCTTTACAACCTTGACCAGACCCCGGTAGGCGTTGCTACCGTGACCGGCGGAGATCCCCTTGGAGACGATGGTGCTGCGGGTGTTCTTTCCGAAATGGATCATCTTGGTACCAGTATCTGCCTGCTGATAATTGTTGGTTAGCGCCACGGAATAAAACTCACCGACCGAATCGTCACCGCGCAACAGGCAGCTCGGATATTTCCAGGTAATGGCCGAACCGGTCTCCACCTGCGTCCAGGAGATACGGGAGCGGTCGCCCCGGCAATCCCCGCGCTTGGTCACAAAATTATAGATACCGCCCCGGCCCTCTTCATCCCCCGGATACCAGTTCTGGACCGTAGAGTATTTGATTTGGGCATCCTTCAGCGCAACCAGCTCGACGACGGCGGCATGCAGCTGGTTTTCATCGCGCATCGGGGCCGTGCACCCCTCAAGGTAACTTACATAGGCGCCCTCGTCGGCGATGATCAGCGTGCGCTCAAACTGGCCCGTGCTGATGGCGTTGATCCTGAAATAGGTGGAAAGCTCCATCGGGCAACGTACGCCCTTCGGCACATAGACGAATGAGCCGTCCGAAAACACCGCCGAGTTCAGCGTGGCAAAGTGATTGTCCGTGTAGGGCACCACCGACCCCAGGTATTTCCGCACCAGGTCGGGGTGATTCTGAACCGCCTCGGAAAAGGAACAGAAGATGATGCCCATGGACGCCAGTTTATCCTTGAAGGTCGTGGCCACGGATACCGAGTCAAAGACGGCATCCACCGCCACGCCGGCCAGAATCTCCCGCTCATGTAGCGGGATGCCGAGCTTTTCGTAGGTTTCAAGCAGCTTGGGATCCACCTCATCGAGGCTCTTCGGACCATCCTTACCGGACTTCGGCGCCGAATAGTAGGAGATTGCCTGATAATCAATGGGCGGATGATGCAGGTGCGCCCAGTGCGGCTCATCTTTCAGGCCAAGCCAGTAACGATAAGCCCTGAGACGCCAGTCGAGCATGAACTCCGGTTCGTTTTTCTTGGCGGAGATGAGCCGGATGATATCCTCGTTCAGGCCGGGAGCGACGGTATCGGACTCAATATCGGTGACAAAACCGGCCCGGTATTCCTGCTGAATCAGTTCCTCTACCTGTTTCGTTGCGGCAGTCATAATTTCTGTCCCTGTATCAAGAATCAGGCGGTCGCGCAGTGCGTCCGCGGTCTTGCCGGTCTTGCCGGCATGCGTGTCATGGCAATATTTTCGGGTAACGGCCTTGTGAGTTCCGCCAGGCTGAAATTGCTCAGGGTCATTCGGATGACCTGATTGATTCGCATCCAGTTGCTTCGCGTCGAGCAGTAAGGCTCCTGGTCACATTTTCCCGGATCGCTGGTGCATTCGGTCAGCGCAACCGGCCCCTCCATGGCGGTGATGATCTCCTGGATGGAGGTTTCCTCCGCCGGCCGGGCCAGCCGGTATCCGCCGTGGGCGCCTCTTGTGGAGACGACCAGACCCTGTTTTTGAAGCTGCTTCAGTATCTTGCTCACGGTTGGAAACGTCATATGAGTGTGTTCCGCAAGATCGGCGGCATTCAGCAGCTGGCCAGGCTCCTCCGCCAAATGGACCATCAATACAATCCCGTAATCCGTCAATTTATTCATCTTGACCATGATCGTCTCCTATTTAGGACTATTTTAGTTCTATTTAATCATCAATGCAAGTATAAAGATTATTCCCGACCGGGAGTTTTGGCCTTCTGAAATCGTTTTAGCAGTCTTTTGACATAGAGTCTGGCAAAGAGCGCCTCTGAAACGTAGGAGGCGATTTTATTTATGCGAGCCAGCAGATATTCCCGGCGCAGATGGTACGTCAGTACATTGTAGCGCCGGATAGCCGCCATTGTTTTGCCGGATTGACCCTGATCAAAAGCAGGTTTCCCAGGTCTCTGGCAAACAAACAGCATCTGGATATTGGGATCAGTCTTATTTGAAAACGCCTTTTCAAGGCCAAACCCACACTTTTCGGCCATGGCGATCAGGGTTTTGGGGGTGAAGTTGTAGACATGTGCAAAGTGAAACAGGCGCTGAAAGGTGGCAAAGGGCGCCGCCAGATTAGGACACTCTACATAAAGCCTGCCCCTGGGCTTGAGTATGGTGTGAATGTGATGAAGCGCCCTGCTGGGTGAAATGAAATGCTCGATCACATGAATCAGAAGAACCAGGTCATTCTCAGGTATGCCATGAAGCTTGAACAGGTTTGTGTTTTCTATATTTGCATGGAGACATTCCCGTGCAAAACGGCTGAACCCGCACCCGGGCTCAATGCCTCTGGCTAAGAATCCATTGATCTCGAACTGTTTGACCGTGCATCCGATGCCTGCTCCGACCTCGAAAACCTTCATGCCGGGTTGCAGATATGATTCCATCTGTCTGTAGATGCGCTCACCATTCCTCCAGGCTCGCAAGACGCGCTTGGCTGATGGTGTTTCCTCACCATGATATTCCTGCCGATAACGTAAGGCATAGTAATCGGCAATTTCCTGTTCCGATGGGACAGGCATGTGGCAAACCAGACCACATTGCTCACACAGGCCCGTTAGCAAGGGCTGTCCCATGCGATCGTGCTGGCTGATCTCCTTGAAACAGCTGCCACCACACAAATCACAGATCATTGGCTATCTACATACCCTTGCATGAGGCTGGCAGGATACTCATCGTTTCCGAGGAATTCCATCAGTAACGGCCCGCATGGAGCAATGCCGCTACCAATACTCGACTAACCCGCATATGGCATGAAGGATTCGGAATTCAGGACTGAGCTGGCAAAGCAGACTGATTGATCGGGCGAGGAAGCATAGCAATAGCTATGGTTTGAGACCGATCGGGCAGTATGCAAAGCCAGATCGGGCCTGAAACCGAATAGGACAAACTGTAACCTTGGAAAAAACGGTTGGAATCCATACAAGTCATTGATATAAATAAATATACCTGCTTGCGCGCAATGCGCAGGCAAGTTATCCATCATATGTCCGCCTTCATGCAATATACGGGCTAAGGCATGAGCCGCCGCCAGCAACGATAGCGTTGATGCAGACCGGGATTGGCACTGGGCAGGAATCGTCTTGTCTTTCCCTGTTCAGGCCATGAATCTGGCATTCCGGCAAGAAGCCAGGCCGTACCGCGTGCCGTGGCCTCGGCATATGACGGTCTGTAAACCGGCAAACTGCTCAGGTCCGCCAGCCGCTGGCACAGTCCAGCCAGTCTGGAAACGCCGCCACTAACCTGGATATCGCGGAAGAATGGCGCTGATTCTCTCAAGCCCTCGAGATTGGTATGCAATAGAAAGAC
>CAZQZF010000074.1:0-9324 GCA_964597745.1 uncultured Zetaproteobacteria bacterium | reverse complement strand
CGTGCCATCATGGTTCATTTCCCTGGCGCGGCTGGGACTGCCGATGATCATGCCCTCATAGAGCTTTTCCCCGGGTCCAATAAACATCTTGCCGCGCTCCTGCAGTTTCCATAGCGCATAAGCCACCGATTCTCCTGCGGTCAGGGAGACAAGCACGCCGTTGGCGCGTCCGGGAAGTTCGCCGATAAACGGCCCGTATTCGTGAAAGACATGGTGCAATACGCCGGTACCGCGCGTGTCGGTCAGAAACTCGGATGTATAGCCGATAAGGCCTCGGGTCGGACAAACAAACTCAAGGCGCGTCATACCATCCGCATTGCTCTGCATGGATGTCATTTCCGCACCGCGCCGGCCAAGCTTTTCGATCACAGTACCTTGATATGTGGATTCCACATCGACGGTGACGTGCTCGTACGGCTCTTGTTTGACCCCATCCTCCACACGCGTGATTACAGCCGGCCGCGATACCGCCATTTCAAACCCTTCACGCCGCATGTTTTCCAGCAGTAATCCGATGTGCAGTTCACCACGACCGGAAATTCGGTAAACATCCGCTGATTTGGTCTCCTCAATGCGCATGGCGACATTGGTGCGAACCTCCTTGAACAGGCGGTCGCGGATCTGACGGGTGGTCACGAGCTTACCTTCGGTGCCAGCCAGAGGTGATTTATTGACATGCAACTCCATGGTCAGGGTGGGCTCATCTACATGAATGACGGGGAGGGGTTCCGGGTTGTCCTTGTCTGCGATTGTCTCACCGATATAAATCGTTTCGATCCCAGCCACTGCGACAATGTCGCCGGCGATGGCGGATTCAATCTCGATTCGTTGCAGGCCCTTGAAACCAAGTAGTTTGGTAATACGGTGACTGGACATTGAACCATCGGCATGCACAACCGTGACATCCTGGCCGGGCTTGATGGAACCATTGGCGATTCGGCCAATTACAATGCGGCCAATATAGTCGTCCCAGTCCAGCGTGGTGGCCAACATCTGCAGCGACGCCTTCGCATCGCCGGATGGGGGAGCGACATGTTTGGCAATCACATCAAACAGGCAGGCCAGCGAATCTGATTTCTCATCCATATTGAGCATGGCATAGCCCCCCTTGGCCGAGGCGTAGACGATCGGGAAATCGAGCTGCTCATCGGTAGCGCCAAGGGCGGCAAAGAGATCAAATGTTGCATCAATGCAGGCATCAGGATTAGCGCCAATGCGATCGATCTTGTTGATGACGACAATGGGCTTCAGACCTAGACCCAGGGCCTTGGAGGTGACAAATCGGGTTTGCGGCATCGGCCCTTCACATGCATCCACCAGCAACAGGACGCCATCCACCATGTTCAGGATACGCTCCACCTCACCGCCAAAGTCGGCATGGCCCGGCGTGTCCACGATATTGATTGCCATATCGCCATATTGAATGGCGGTGTTTTTGGCCAGAATGGTGATGCCGCGTTCGCGCTCAAGATCATTGGAGTCCATGACACGCTCGGAGATCTTCTCATGTTCGGTAAACGTTCCGGACTGTTTCAGAAGTTCATCGACCAGTGTCGTCTTGCCATGATCGACATGGGCGATGATGGCGATATTACGCAGTTTTCTGGACATATATTTACCTCAGGATTTTCTGTTTCTCCACGCCGAGAGGCGCAGGGAAAAGGCTTTTTATGAAATTATCATTGATACGGAATCAGCGAGGCGCGCATGGTAACAGGCAATCCAGCCATGGAAAGGTAATTTATCCTAGAAAAAGCAGTTGGCCGCACATTCATAGCGCAAGCTCTTGATTCGCTTGGCTATATGAAGAAAATGCTTATCACCAACAAGGTGACGACGCATTTTTTCATTACGCCCTTCAAATCAACATCTTACACTCTGCACGCACTTCCAACTGCTTTTTCTAGGTTTATTTTGGCTTCATCATCCATTTGATGAGCGTATAATTTCAGTATGCGTTTCAGACTGTCGGGAAATTTCAGGCCGCAGGGCGACCAGCCGCAGGCAATAGCCGGGCTTGTCGCCGGCATCAAAGGCGATAAAAGGCATCAGACGCTTCTGGGCGTGACCGGCTCCGGCAAGACCTACACGATAGCCTGTGTCATTGAACAGGTGCAGAGGCCCACCCTGATCATGGCCCCGAACAAGACGCTGGCTGCACAACTCTACGGAGAATTCAAGCAGTTTTTCCCGAACAATGCCGTTGAATATTTTGTTTCCTATTATGATTATTATCAGCCCGAGGCCTATGTCCCCGCATCCGACACCTATATCGAAAAGGACTCTTCCATCAACGAGCATATTGACCGGATGCGCCATTCCGCCACGCGCGCCCTTCTGGAAAGAGAGGATGTCATCATTATTGCCTCGGTTTCATGCATCTATGGTCTCGGTAGCCCTGAGGCCTATGCCAATATGCTTCAGTATTTTGAGCGGGGCAGAGAACAGGACCAGCAGGCGGCAATTCATAAATTGGTGGAACTGCAATACGAGCGCAACGATACCGATTTCCACCGTGGTTGCTTCAGGATACGGGGGGATGTCCTGGAAATCTTTCCTGCGCATGCGGAGGATTTCGCCATCCGCATTGAATTCTTTGGCGATGAAGTGGAGGCCATATCCAGGTTTGATCCGCTGACCGGCAGGCGCATAGAGTCCCTGCGGAAATATACCGTGTTCCCAAAAAGCCATTTCGTAACTCCTCACGCCCAGTTGCTCAGGGCCATGGGTGCCATCCGGACGGAGCTGGCCGAAAGGCTGGCCGAGCAGCGTGAAAGGAATATGCTCGTCGAGGCGCAAAGACTGGAGCAGCGCACGATGTTTGATCTGGAGATGATTCAGGAGATCGGCTACTGCACCGGCATTGAGAACTATTCCCGTCATCTGACGGGCAGAAAAGCGGGGGAGTCGCCACCGACACTGCTGGATTATCTGCCAACCAATGCCCTGGTTATCCTGGATGAATCGCACGTCACCGTTCCCCAAGTCGGCGGTATGTTCAAGGGCGATCGATCACGCAAGCAGACATTGGTAGATTTCGGTTTCCGCCTGCCCAGCGCCCTGGACAACAGGCCACTGATGTTTGATGAGTTTGAGGCCAGGGTATCCCAGCTCATCTATGTGTCGGCCACTCCTGGGCCCTACGAGTTGCAACAGTGCGACGGGGGTGTGGAGGAGCAGGTGATTCGACCGACCGGCCTGGTTGATCCTGAGGTGGAGGTGCGGCCGGCAGGCGATCAGGTCGATGATTTCGTTAGTGCGGCCAGAGGGGTGGTGGAGAAGGGATATCGCGTACTGGGCACATGTCTGACCAAACGAATGGCCGAGGATTTGAGCGAATACCTGAATGATCTTGGCCTGAAGGTGAGGTATCTGCACTCGGATATCGACACGATTGAACGCATGGAGATCCTGCGCGACCTGCGTCTCGGCGTCTTTGACATCCTGATTGGTATCAATCTTCTCAGAGAGGGACTTGATCTGCCGGAGGTGGCGCTGGTGGCCATCTTTGATGCCGACAAGGAGGGGTTCCTGCGTTCCGAACGCTCGCTTATCCAGACCATCGGCCGGGCCTCAAGAAATGTGGAGGGTCATGTCATTCTCTATGCCGACAGGATGACGGGTTCCATGCAGCGGGCCATGCAGGAGACCGACCGGCGGCGGCGGAAACAGCTTGATTACAACGTAGAGCACGGCATTACACCGGCAACCATCAAAAAGGAGATCACCGACATACTCGGATCGGTCTATGAGATGGATTACACCCATATCCCCGAAATTGCCGAACCCGCGCCACTTTCCAAACATGATGCGAAAATAAGGATTCAGGAACTGGAGCGCCTCATGTTCGAATCAGCAGCCGACCTGCGTTTTGAGGATGCCGCCAGATTCCGCGATGAGATCAAGGCATTGAAGGAAGTATAAAACAGGTTGGCAGGTTCACAGTTGCAAGGGTTCACGGTTGGTGGTTTTGCGTGCAAACGTAGCCGGAACCATGCAGTTAGATGCATTTTTTTTTGGGGGGGTGCAAAGTGTAGTGGCCGGGTAATTGTGGACACCTCGAAAAGAGTGAATTATACTCATAAAATATAAGGAGTAAGGATGATGAAACTTATTCGCACTGTCTGCTTTGCAGCCTTTATAGGCATCATGGTCATCATACCGACGTTAACCTTTGCGCATCTTCCGGCGCTTTATTTGAACAGCAGTGGTCATAATGGCGTACCGACCCTGGCTCCCCTGCTGAAGAAAATTACACCCGCGGTTGTCAATATTGCCGTGCGCGGCCATGTGGCCATGCAATCCAATCCCTTGTTCAACGATCCGTTTTTCCGTCAGTTCTTCAATGTTCCCAACATGACCACCCAGCGTGAATTCAGGGCTGCAGGCTCCGGCGTTATCATAAATGCGGCGAAGGGTTATGTTTTGACCAACAATCATGTTATCAAGGATGCTGATAAGATAGTAGTTGCCCTGAAAGACGGGCGAAAATTAAAGGCCAGGATTATCGGTGCGGATCCCGAAGCGGACATCGCCGTTCTTCAGATTCAGGCCAGGCACTTGACCGCCTTGCCGCTGGGGAATTCTGGTAACCTCAGGGTCGGAGATTTTGTTGTTGCCGTCGGTAATCCGTTCGCACTGGGACAAACCGTTACCTCGGGTATTGTCAGCGCATTGGGGCGTAGCGGTCTCGGTATCGAAGGCTATGAAAACTTTATTCAGACGGATGCCTCGATCAATCCTGGTAATTCAGGCGGAGCGCTAGTCAATCTGCGAGGAGAACTGATAGGTCTCAATACAGCAATCGTTGCTCCATCGGGAGGCAATGTCGGTATCGGATTTGCAATTCCAATTAATATGGCGCGTTCTATCATGGAACAACTGATTAAAAATGGGAAAGTCCAGCGCGGTTTTCTTGGCGTAAGCATTCAGGATATGACGCCGGATGTCTCCAAGGCCATGGGCATCAATACCAGCCAGGGAGCAATCGTGGCTGAGGTTCATGCCGGCTCAGCGGCGGATAAGGCTGGCCTTAAAGCTGGCGATGTTATTACGATGGTTAATGGCAGGGCCGTAAAAAACGCCGCTGATCTACGTAATAGAATCGGACTGGAACCACCGGGAAGCCCGATTACGCTGGGCTTGGTCCGCAATGGCGCTCGAATGAAGCTAACCGCCATACTGGCGGCACGTAAAATAGAAAAAATCAATGCAGTTAAGATTGATCCTCGCTTGGCGGGGGCAGTGTTTATCACAGTCAAGCAAGGCCTGCCCCTGTTCCGGCATGTAGCGGGAGTTGGCGTTCAGTCAGTTCAGCAAGGCAGTCCGGCCTGGCAAGCCGGCCTGCGTAAAGATGACGTCATCACGGCGGTTAACAGAAAGCGAGTCACATCGCCGCAAGAACTGGCGCAGGCTGCGCGTGAAAATCCTGACGTGCTTGTTTTGAATCTTGAGCGCGGGGATGTCGCTCTGTTACTTGTTATCCGATGATGCTTTATGTTTGCTGAATAGTTGCTTCAAGCCTTGAATCTGCATTTGGGCGGCCCCATATATCCGGTACAGAGGCATAGCCTCTACAAATTTGTTGAACTTCCAGGAGGTATAATTATGACACTGGTACGTTGGACTCCATTTACCGAGCTTGAAAACATGCAAAGGCGTTTCAACCGGTTCCTTGATGATGCGAACCTGCCCGGTTTCCCGGAGGCCGATCACTGGTTGCCGGCAATGGACATCCGGGAAACCGACAAGGCCCTGCTGGTTCAGGCCGAGCTTCCGGGCATCGACAAGAAGGATGTCAAGGTTGAGGTCAAGGATGATGTGCTGACCATCTCCGGTGAGCGCAAATATGAAAAGGATGTCAAAGAGGAAAACGTGCATCGCATTGAACGGGCCTATGGACGTTTCTCCCGCAGCTTCAGCCTGCCGTCCAATGTGGATACCGGCAAGGTTGATGCGACGATGCGCAATGGCGTTCTTGAGATCAAACTGCAGAAGCAGGAAGGCGCCATGACTCGTAAGGTTAGTATCCATTAAAAAGAATGCGGATGGGGAATCCATCCGTCTAGGGGCCGTAGCCACGGCCCCATTCTTTTTCTATGATCCTAGAATCCTCAGTTGGCAGCACCCACATGGCGTAAGCTATTGATTCGCTTTGCTAAACGGAAAAAACTCTTATCACCAATAAGGTGACGACGATTTTTTCCGTTACGCCCTTCAAATCAATATCTTACACCCTGCACGCACTCCCAACTGAGGATTCTAGGATGATATCGCTTTTCAGAACCTTCTATATCAGGGAGATGCCATGCCCAGTTTCGATATTGTATCCAGAACAGACACCCAGGAGGTGGATAACGCCGTTAATCAGGTCAAGAAGGAGATTGCTACGCGATATGACTTCAAGGGTAGTAACTCCAGTATTTCATGGTTGGAGCCTGTCATTACCATTGTCGGAGACAGTGAGAACAAGGTGAATACGGTTGCTGAAATACTGAGGGGAAGATTTTCACGCCGGAAACTGGATGTGCGTTGCCTGGAATATGGCCATATCGAAGATGCCAGCGGTAATAGTAAACGACAGACGATTACGGTCAGGCAGGGGCTGAATACAGACCTTGCCAAGTCAATAGTCAAACAGATCAAGCAGGCAAAAATGAAGGTTCAGGGAAGCATCCAGGGGGATTCCGTTCGTATATCCGGCAAGAAACGCGATGATCTGCAAGCAGTTATGTCTCTGGTTCGGGAGATGGAGGTTGATCTTCCCCTGCAATTCATCAATTTCCGGGATTAACAGTCCCTTGCTATCAGAAAATCCTGTGTCAGGGTTAATTACATGAGAAAAGTTTATCTGGATTACAATGCCAGCGCCCCTATTGCGCCAGAGGTGGCGGATTCCATGCGGCCTTATCTGATTGAGCACTATGGTAACCCCTCCAGTACACACTGGGCGGGTCTGCCTGCCAAGCAGGCAGTGGAACAGGCGCGTGGTCAGATAGCAGATTTACTGGGCTGTACGCCGCGGGAGATTGTCTTCACAAGCGGCGGCACCGAAGCGAATAATCATGCGATCAAGGGAGCATTCTTTTCCTTGCGTCATCATGGCAATCACATCATCACCACGCAAATTGAGCATCCTGCCATCATTCAGCCCTGCCGTTTTCTGGAGCAACTGGGCGCTGAAGTCAGTTATCTTCCTGTCGATGCAACAGGCATGGTCGATCCCGATGATGTGGCAAAGGCAATCACGGATCAAACCATCCTGGTCAGTGTCATGCACGCCAATAATGAGGTGGGCACGATCCAGCCAATTGCAGAGATCTCGCGCATTACCCGCGAACGGGGAGTGCTTTTTCATACGGATGCAGCGCAATCACTTGGCAAGATTCCGGCTAATGTATCAGAACTCGGGGTTGATCTACTGTCGTTGGCCGGACACAAGGTTTATGCGCCAAAGGGCGTTGGCGCCCTCTATATCCGGAGCGGTATACAACTTGAGCCGTTCATGCACGGCGCCGGACACGAATCAGGCCGGCGCGCCGGCACCGAGAACGTGCTCCTTGATGTAGGCTTGGGCAAGGCCTGTGAATTGGCTCATGAGTGGATTGGAATGCAACCTGTTCGCGAGCTCCGGGATAGATTCTGGTCAGATATGCATGATGTATTTGGAGATCTCGTTGTTGTCAACGGTCACCCTACGGCACGGTTACCGAACACGCTCAATGTCTCTTTCATTGGCCAATCCGGGCCGGATATTCTTTCAAGCCTGGTTGGCGTTGCCGCCTCCACCGGTTCAGCCTGCCACTCGGGTAGCATTGAATCTTCTCCTGTGCTGAGGGCCATGGGCGTTTCACCGGAAACGGCGATGGGCGCCATCCGGTTCAGCCTGGGTAGAAACACAACAAGGTCTGAAATTGAATATGTAATCGCCCAACTGAAGGAGAAATTCAAAGAGCCTCTTCACCCATTTTCCTGCTGCTGATTACTGTACATTTCAGCCACTTCGCTGGCATACTTTTCAAGAATCTTCCGGCGCTTAAATTTAAGAGTCGGCGTCAGTAAGCCATTGGCCTGGGTCCATTCATCATCCACAAAACTAAACTTTTTAACCTGCATATAACTGGCCAAATCATGAGTGGCCGTATGGATTCGTTTGAGCAACCAGGTCTGAACCTCGGGATTCTGACGCCAGTCTCCGGGCAGGGCGGCGCGTCTCTCCCGCCTCCAGGCCGCCTTCAGACCATTCTGATCCGGCACGATCAGGGCCGAAACATACGGTTTGTCCTCGCCTGCCACCATGGCCTGCAGGATACAGGGATCATGCGCCAGGAGTTGTTCCACCAGGGCCGGGGGCACATTCTCACCATTGGAAAGGACCATAATCTCCTTTTTGCGATCAACAATCCTGACATAGCCTTCATCATCAATTTCAGCAATATCTCCGGTTCTGAGCCAGCCGTCCTTCGTGAAGACCTCCGCGGTTTCTTTAGGGCGGCGCCAGTAGCCCTGCATGACCATCGGACCTTTGACCATGAGCTCGCCATCGGAATCAACCTTCAACTCCACCCCGGGCAGGGCAGGACCCACCGTCTCCGGTTTGATGCGTGATACCCGGTTGACGGTGAGGACAGGGGCAGTCTCGGTCAGGCCATAACCGGGTGAGACCTTGATATTAACGGCCAGCAGAAAACGGGCAATGGCCGGGTTCAGGGCCGCGCCGCCTGAGACAAACAGCCTCAATCTGCCACCCATTTTTGCCCTGAGCTTGGCATTGACCAGGTGATCCAGAGCCCTCCAGACCATCGCCTCAATCCCGGTCAACTCTCCGCCCTTCAGTTCCAGTTCGAAGCGTTTGCCGCCAAGCTCCTGGGCCCTGGCAAACAGCCAGCGCTTGATCGCAGGACCTTGAAGCAGTTTTTCCTGCACACCGTCATAGATCTTCTCATACAGTCTGGGCACCGAAATCATCACCGTCGGCCGAACCTCCGGCATATCCCGCATCAGGGTTGTAACCGATTCCGCATAGGCGATGGCCGCCCCGCTGGCAACCGGCAGGAAATGGCCGACCGTGCGTTCAAAGGCATGCGATACGGGAAGAAACGAGAGGAAAATGTCATCGGGTCCTATGCAGATACCGCCCAGGCCGGCCTCCACATCGGTAAGCAGGTTGCCATGGGTCAGCATAACCCCTTTGGGGTGACCGGTTGTGCCCGATGTGTAGATCAGCGTGCCCCGTATGTCTAGCCCTGACTCAATCGGTCCAACCCTCCTATCGCGTCCGGCATACTGGGCTCGTGCCGCACAAGTCACGTCCACCCGCCCGCG
>CAZQZF010000073.1:0-9331 GCA_964597745.1 uncultured Zetaproteobacteria bacterium | reverse complement strand
CTGATCCCGGGTGCGCCATCGTCCGGCCACGGTAGGGAATCCTGCCGGCCTTGTTCGCGCGTTGTTCCCCCACTCCGATAATCCCGCCACAGCAGACATGCAGACCCGCGGCACGCACGTGTTTCAGGGTGTTGAGGCGATCCTCAAAGCTGCGCGTAGTGATGATCTTGTCATAATATTCGGGATCGGTGTCAAGATTATGGTTGTAATAATCCAGTCCGGCATCTTTAAGCTGTATCGCCTGTCTGGAAGTCAGCATACCCAGCGTAGCACAGGTTTCCATATCAAAGGCCTTGACCTTCCTGATCATCTCAAGCACCCGATCAAAGGATTTCCCCTTCGGCTCGCGCCAGGCCGCGCCCATACAGAAGCGGGTAGCGCCGCCAGCCTTTGCTGCCCTGGCTGCTTCTACTACATCCTCAGTTTCCATCAATCGGTCAGGTTTAGTCCCGGTCGGATAACTGGAACTTTGTGAGCAGTATTTGCAATCCTCTGGACAGCCGCCGGTCTTGATGGACAGCAGGGTTGAAAGCTGTACTTGATTGGGATCAAAGCGAAGACGAAGGACCTGTTGAGCCCGGAAAACAAGATCGTTAAATGGCAGGCTGAATAGCGCTTCGATTTCCGGTACATCCCAATCGTAACGCAGGTCTCCCGCCTGATGAGTTACAGAGCCCGCAGTATTAGACATGTCCCTGCCTTAGTGTTGAAAGACGTTTCCGGACCTCAAGTACGCTGCTCAGACCCATGGACAGGGAATCGAATCCCATGTTCATCAGGGTTTCCGTCCAGAAGGGGTCTCCAGCCATTTCTCCGCATATCGAAATTGGAATTCGCGCCTGCCTGGCGGCGCGGGTGCTGATCTCAAGCAGATGTTGAACAGCCATATGGCCTGGGTCATAAAGTTCCGCTATCCCCTCATTGCCACGATCCGCGGCCAGCGTGTACTGGATTAGATCGTTGGTGCCTATCGAGAAAAAATCACAGACTTCGGCCAGCTCGCTGGCGATTAATGCAGCGGCAGGTATTTCAATCATTGCGCCCAACGGGGTCGGTTTGCCGCACCCAAGGTTCTGCTCGCACTCGCTCAGTATAATCCGGGTTTGAATCATCTCATTCGTATTCGCCACCATGGGCACGAGAATGCTGACTGGTTTCTCCATGGCAACACGAACCATGGCTCGAAGCTGGGCACGTAAAATTTCCGGGCAATGTAGCAGAAAGCGAATGCCTCTCAGACCCATGGCGGGATTATTTTCCAGTGGCTGATGACCCGCCAGTTTCTGAAACAGGGTCGGCTTATCACCGCCTACATCAAACAGACGAAAGGTTACGGGTTTTTCTTCCATGCCATGCGCGATCTTCCGATAGTAAATGAATTGATCCTCTTCGTTCGGCGGATCCTCGCAATCAAGGATAAAAAACTCGGTCCGGTACATGCCGATACCCTCAACGCCTATCTCTCTGGCCAGGGGCAACTCGTCGGCAAATTCCATATTTGCCATAATAGGCAGCTTGTGACCATCGGCGCTGACGGAAGGGACCTTTGCATATGCACTCAACCTGGATCTGGCCGCTTTCATGGCCTCTGCAAGCCGCTGATACTGGTTTAATTCATGCTCACTGGGATTCAGAATCCATATTTTTTTGTTGCCATCAATAATGATGGTATCGCCTTCCTGGGTAAACTTCATGATGTCTACCGCGCCCATCAAGGCAGGCAATTCAATGCCCCGGGCTACGATAATCGAATGGGAATTGGCGCCCCCCTGCTCGGTAATAAAACCTGCCAATCCCTGCTGCCAGTTTTGCACTACTTCACCCGGGCTAAAGGATTCTCCTACCAAAATAGTGTCTTGCCCACCCAATTTCAGATCATTGGCCATACTGCCCAGAAGGTTACGAAGGACGCGCTGCCCTACATCCTCAACATCGAACTTTTTACTGCGAAGATATTCGTCCTCAATCTCATCAAACGTGGCCTCGATGTCATCCAGCTGTCGTCGCAGAGCCCATTCAGCATTAATGCGTTCACGTCGAATGAGAGCGACAGTGGCATCCGTCAGATAAGGATCGAGCAGGAGCATCCTGTGTGCATCCAGTATGAGCACCGGGTCCTTGCTTGGGTTTTGAGAAAGTTGCTCGCGTTGCTTGTCCAACTGCGCGACGGAGGAGTCCACTGCTTGCCGCAGACGCAGGATTTCGGAATCCGCCTCGCTCAAGTCAATTGTATACTCTCGTATTGGATGCCGCCCGGCCAACACTTTTTGCGCGCGGCCAATGACAATGCCGGGGCTGGAGGCCGCTGCGTGACCATGCCGGCGTACGTTGTCACTCATTTAATGTGCTTCCCCAAAACGATTATTCACCAGGGTTTCCAATGCGTCCAGAGCTTGTTCGGCATCTGCTCCCTCTGCACGAATTGTAAGGATCGTGCCCTTGGATGCTGCCAGCATCATAACTCCCATGATACTTTTTCCATTAACTTCAATCCCTTCCCTGCTCAGAAATATTTCAGACGAAAAAGCCCCCGATGTCGATGAAAATCGCGCCGCGGCCCGCGCATGCAACCCCAGTTTGTTCTGAATACGTATCTGTCTTTCAGGCATGTTTGTCACCGGATAACAGTTCGGATGCAAAATGCATATGGTAGCGGCCGGCGTCACGGGCCTTTTCAGCTAACAAACGAACGCTTGTCATGCTCTGACGCAGTGTTGCCGCTTTAATCAGCATGGGGAGGTTGAAGCCCGACAGCACTTCGATGCCCGGGATCTTCGTGCAGGCAAGGGCGAGATTACAGGGGGTTCCGCCAAACATATCAGCCAACAGCAGAACCCCGTTGCCGGCATCGCATTTTCGGATCATGCCCTTCAGCCGTGAAAGAACTGCATCGACATCTTCATCCGCCTTGACGCTTAAGGACTTGGCAAGTGATTGAGGGCCAACAACATGCTCAACCGCCTTCAGCATCTCAGATCCGATATCGCCATGCGTAATCAGGATGAGACCTATCATATAGCCAGCTCGCGATGCCGTATCACAGGATCCGACATGTTCTGTTCACGCATCCATGTTGCCAGACGATCGATCAGATAGACGGAGCGATGCCTGCCTCCACTGCAGCCAATGGCAAGGGTAAAGTACTGCTTGCGCTCCCGTTTAAATTTAGGCCAATAATAACAAACCAGGTCCCGAAGTTTCATTTCCGCTTCGAGCACTTCCTGTTTACCTTCCAGAAATGCTCGTACGCCTTCATCCCTGCCTGTCAGCTTCGCCAAACCAGCCTCATAATGCGGGTTTGGCAAAAAACGGGCATCAAGAACTATATCTGCCTCCAGAGGTATGCCACGCTGATAACTGAATGAAATCAGCGCCGTGGTGATCTCCTTATCATGACCGGCAATCGACCGGCGCCAGCACTCTTCTACCAGATCAGCCAACTCGTACGGATTGGTGTTGGATGAGTCCAGTACCAGATTCGCTATTGCCCGTACAGGTTCCAATGCCTTGCGTTCGGCTTTGATAGCCGCGGTCAAATCGCCATCGACGGCAAAGGGATGCCGCCGGCGCAGTGTGGAATAACGACGTAATAATGTTTCATTGCTGGCATCAATATACATCAAATGCCAATCATTTTCCCGCAGGCGTTCAGGCCGCAATGCCTGATACAGGTCCGCAATTTGAGAGCTGCTTCGGGTATCAAGACAAACAGCCATGCATTGATCCTTGTGAGATTCAAGTTTTGCCCAGGCGGAAAGCATTTCCAATGGCAGATTATCCGTACAGAAACACCCCAGGTCCTCAAGGGCATGCAGGGCAGTGCTTTTACCTGCGCCGGACAGCCCGCTGACAATCAATAATCTCATGACTGACCTTTCTCGATGCGTTCTTCAAGCGCCTGAATAAATGCCTTGCCACTGTCAATGCCACGCATCCTCAGCAGTTGATTGCGGGTGGCGACTTCCACCAGAACCGCCAGCGACCGGCCCGGACGTATCGGCAGCAGGACGCGGGGAAGTTCGACTCCATTTAATGTCATCAACCGATCCTCGAGCAGAAGACGCTCCTCACCGGATATGCGATCCCAGTGCAACAGCTCGACGATCAGACTAACGCGTTTGGTATCAGTCAGCGATGCCGCTCCGAACAAATCGCGAATGTTGAGTATGCCCATTCCTCTGATTTCCATGTGATAACGAAGCGCTTCCGGACTCTTGCCAACCAGCACCATGGGCGCCTCATGCACAAGCTCCACCATGTCATCAGCAATCAGGCGATGTCCGCGTGAAACCAGCTCCAGCGCAATCTCGCTTTTGCCGATGCCACTGGAACCTATGAGCAGGACTCCCAGGCCGAAGATGTCCATGAAATTACCGTGCTGATAGGTCCGGGGGGCTAAAGCGTGCATCAGGAAGTGCATACACTCCGTCATAAACGCACTGGATTTCAGTCGTGAGGAAATCAGCGGCGTATTCGTACGTTCCGCGGCCTTTAGCATCATTTCAGGCGGTTCCAAATCCTGTGTAATCACTACCGCGGCCAGATTCAGGTCAAAAATTTCATTGATAACCTGTTCCTGATAATCACGGGGTTTTGTTGCCAGGTAACCCATTTCCGTATTGCCGACGATCTGCAATCGATCAGGCCGAATATGTTCCCTGTATCCGGCGAATGCCAGAGATGGTTTCTGCATACGAGGATGGTTGATAAAGCGATCCAGTCCATCTTTTCCTGCCAGTAGACGCAGCTTTAATGCTTCGCCATGATTTTCCAGGAACTCATCGATGGTAAGAACCGTCATGGATTGCTGGTTCACGTCTGTCGTTTACCCAAAGGTGGAAATATTTTGGAAACCGCCCGGGCGTCTTTTGCCTGCATAATCTTCTGCCGCATTTCTTCGTGCTGCAGAATTCGGGCCAGATGCGCCAGCAACTCCAGATGTGGCCGGTCTGCATCATCAGGCGCCAGCAACATGACGGCTATATGAACAGGCTTTCCATCAATGGCATCAAAATCAACGCCTTGATTATGCCGGGCAAGCACCAGAACGGGGGTGCTCAGATCGGCCAGTTTGCCATGCGGGATGGCGACGCCATGCCCGATGCCCGTACTGCCCAGGCGTTCTCGCGACATAATAACTTCCAATGCCAGATCCGAATCAATATTTGGCAGTGCATTTGCCAATTCGCTTATAAGTTCCCGCCTGCTGCTGGCATGCGAGTCCAGCAGGATATTTTCCGGGGGAATAAGGACCTGTTGTTCGTTCATGCGCTTTGCTGCGCTGTGTATTGGCGCTGTTTCTGACTGTAGCGTTTAAGCTGGCGGTTGATTTTATCGATCACTCCATCAATCGAGGCATACATATCCTCAGTTTCGTGTTTGCCATGGATCGTAGTGCCATTGGCATGAATGGTTATTTCGCAACAATGGCGAAATTTTTCAACGGATAAAACCACATGCGTATCCACAACCCGATCAAAGGAGTGGTTCAGATGCATCAGTTTATCGCTTATATAGGTCTTCAATGGGTCGCTTAATTCCAGATTGCGGCCGGTCATGGAAACTCTCATGAATTACCTCCAGTTATTTGAGCCTCTTGCAAAAGGCTCATTTTAATGCGGATCTCCTTCTTCGGCTACTTGGCGGAAACCGAAGTTGCTCTCTATATTTTGCAACAGTCCGCCTTGCGATTTCGATACCTTCCGCCTGCAAACGGGCGGCAATGGCCTGATCCGTTATTGGCCGATTCCACGGTTCGGAATCGATCAACGCCTTGATTCGTTGCTGCACACGGAATACCGAAATCGACCCGCCTCCACGGGTTGGCAACCCTGCCGAGAAAAAACACTTCATCTCAATCAATCCAAGGGGGGTCTGCGCATACTTCCCGCTGGTGACGCGAGATATTGTCGACTCATGCAGCCCCACTTCAGTTGCTACCTCCTTAAGTGTGAGAGGCCTCAGACCCAAAGGCCCATATTTAAGGAAGGGTCCCTGCCGTTTAGCCAGGCAATTTGCCACCTTGTATAAGGTAACAGTGCGTTGTTCCAGGGCATCAATGAGCCACCTGGCCTCACGCATGGCATTGTTCATGAAATCCTTGTCCGCATCGTGCCAGACTCTGCCTTGCCACTGAGTGTTCAGGCGAATGCCTGTCCAGCGATAAGCAGGCACTTCGATCTGAAACCCCTCGCCTGGCCGATAATGGAAAACAACCTCAGGCCGGATATAGATATCAGGACGGCCAGATATTCCATGTCCGGGAAAGGGATCAAGCCGGCGCATGCGCACGCGCGCCGCCGATACGGCATCCACGCCGACCCCCGCCAGTTCAGCCAGAACCTCATCCGCTTTATCTAAATAATCCGGGAAGTGCAGCAACAACTGACGGGCCAGAGAATCGGCTTCATCAGTTCCATCCAGTTGCAATAGTAAACATTCCTCAAGGGTTCTTGAAGCAATACCTGTCGGCTCCAGTTTCTGAACTATATCTTCAAGAACGGATAATATTTGCTCCGGATTGATTCGGGTCTGGGCGCCAAGCTCAGTCACATCAGCGCGAAAATAGCCATCGTCATCCAGAGAATCAATAATCGAGTGGGCGACCCTGCGTTGAATGGCGGTCATGGGCTGGCAATTCACCTGGACATGAAGGCTCTGACCAAGATCCTGGACTGCAGGCAATTGAGATTCCATGGAATATTCGCTATCACGGTTGACAGGGGCGTACATGGTTTCCCATCGATCATCACCCTGTTGACGCCAGTCGAAATCCGTTTTCGGTATTATATCGCCTGCCGGACTTGCCGGAACAAGCTCTTCGGTCCCGGTATCAATCATTGGATTGGTCTGGATGCATTCCTGAATATAGGTATCCAGTTCCATGCTGTTCATAGCCAGAACCTTCAGGCTTTGGGTAAGCTTCGGCGTCAGTACCAGCCTTTGTCCCAGCTTGGTAACCAGCTTAGCTTGCATTCATATCCCCGCAATTCATTGAAATTCTGATTTATCTTCCTTCTACTTGTGTAAGCAGTGCGGACAATTCACCGGATTCATGCAGTTGAGAAATAATGTCGCAGCCGCCGATAAATTCTCCATTGATATAAAGCTGGGGAATAGTGGGCCAGTTGGAGAATACCTTGACGCCCTCGCGAATTTCGGGATCCAGAAGTACATTTACCGATGCATAGGATACGCCATGCTCTTTAAGAATATTCGCCACCCGTTGAGAAAAACCGCATTGTGGAAATTCCGGCGTGCCTTTCATGAACAGTACAATGGCATGATCGTGGATCAATTGTTCTATTTTCTCCTGCACGGATTGTGTCATCTTTTCTCCTGAATATTTATTTTTCCCAATCTGCCAAAGTACAGGTTTTCAATGCCAGGGCATGAATATTCTGTCTCAATTGATCTCCGAGGGACTGGTAAACCATCTGGTGTTGAGCCACAAGAGATTTACCGATAAATTTATCCGAGATCACTATCATCTCAAAGTGATCCGTCCCCTGACAGGCATGAACAAAGATTTGGCTGCCGGGAATATCATGTAAAACAAGTTGCTTCAAAGTTTCAGCGTCTACAGGCTGCTGTTGTGGCCTCATATGCTTATCTTAAACTACATGTTTCTCAAGATCACGAAAATTAAGCTGAGTTATTTTGATGAATATTCAACAAGGCCTTCCAGTTGTCTGATATCTTTGGGATCTGCTCCGGGCAGCGGTAGAATAACGCGAAAGCATGCCCCCTTTCCCGGCGTACTTTTCACCTCAATTTTTCCATCGTGCGCCTCAATGATACGCTTGCATATGGCCAGTCCCAGACCGACGCCGCCTGCTTCGCGACTGCGGGCATCATCAGCACGGTAAAACCGGTCAAACAGGTTTGGCAGGTGTTCCGCATCGATCCCCGGGCCCTGGTCACACACTTCAATCACGGCCTGATCACCGCGAATCAGGCCCGACAATCGGACAGTCGAGCCGGCCGGAGTATGTTTATATGCATTATTAAGCAGGTTAAACGCCACGCGCTCCAGTTGGTCGGCATCGCCAATGACCTGTAACTCTTCCGCAATCTCCATATCCAGATGGATGTCCTTGCTGGCAAACAGCCCCAGGTGCTGCTGGCCGACCTCCTGCAATAACAGGCTTAAATCGACTTCTTCGTGCCTCAGCTCCAGCAGACCGGCATCGGCGCGGGCCAGAGTCAACAGGCCATCGACGATTCGCCGCATACGTTCGATCATATCCAGTTGCTGCCGGAGCGTGTAAACATATTCCCTGGCGCTGCGCCGGCGGCGCAGCGCCACTTCAATCTCTCCCTGCATCACAGTTAATGGAATGCGAAGTTCGTGTGAAGCATCGGCTGTAAAACGTTTCTGGGCTTTAAAACTGGATTCAAGATCAGCAAACATTTTGTTCAACACCCTGATCAGGAAGGCTATCTCCTTATCCTGAGAGAATGATTTCAACCGTCGGGAAAGGTCGCCCGAAGCAACCGCCCGGGCGGTATGGGCAATTTCATCAATGGGCCGGAGCGCCCGCTGGGCCAGGATATAGCCGGCATAGGCGCTAATGATCATGGAGAGCAATCCCAAAGCGCCGCCAATAAGATACATCAGTTCGAAAAAGGCGTGGATTTCCTCAAGATTTCGATCCAGCATCATTACGGCCACGACCCGGCCAGCAAGATGTACAGGCATGGCAACAACTCGCCCGCTATCATCACGAAGCAGGGAACTGGTCGCGGTGATGGTAATTTTATTCTCTATAGCCCGCTGCAAAGCCATGGTGACCTCATCGCCGCCTCGACCAACCAGTCCACGATCCGACAGAAACAGCACCACGCCATTTGAACCGATTAATTGAACGGAACCCGGGTAGTGACTGGCGAAACGCGAGAGGCGCTGGCTCCAAAATGGAAAGGGAGATCGCTCCAGTTCATGGACAATGACACTGGCGCGATCCAGCAATTGCCTGTCAACATCAGCATAGATCCGGTTAGAGAGAACCACGTAAAGAAGCACACCTGAAAACAACAATACCGACAGTTCAATCGAGATATACAACAGTGCAAGACGGCCACGGAATGTATTGTACAGACTATCTACGATGCGTCTCAGAAACAGGGGTCTGAGTGTCCGCAAGCGGCTAACCCGCATTTTCACCTGGTCTGACATAACCGTGGATGGGATTTTTCATGTCGCAGAGGGTTGCGGCATGCACTGCATGTCAATGTCAGATACAGGGGGACGCCATTCGTATCACTCCGGTGGTGATTAATCGCTCAGCAGATAGCCCTGACCGCGAAAGGTATGAATCAGGGGACGGAC
>CAZQZF010000072.1:0-9343 GCA_964597745.1 uncultured Zetaproteobacteria bacterium | reverse complement strand
TATGGGTTGGGTTTGAGGCTGCATTCACCATTAATTTTAACCATTAGATTTGGCGGAATTGCCTGTGATTCGCCGTTACAAACCAAAAAAAATACTGAGCTGAGTAGCAAGACATTCCGCTTGTATGCCCATTATGACGACATTCTTGAAAGTTCCTACCGGCAAAAACTGAAGTTTATAACCTTCTTTCCGGGTTCCGTTCACGGGCTTGATATTGGCGCTATAGTGGAGTTCCGGGGCATCAGGATCGGCAGGGTTATCCAAATCGGTATGGATTATAATAATCGTGATCACAGTTTCCGTATTCCTGTCACACTTGAGATCGAGCCCGAACGCATGCCAAATTATGGTCGGCAGGATGAGAAGCAGATGCGTCAAATTTTCACGGGGCTGATCAGGCAGGGGCTTCGCACGCAGTTGCAGACCTCCAGCCTCTTGACCGGAAAGCTTTATGTCGCCCTGTTCATGCATCCGGATGATGTGCCGCCGCGTTTGATTGGCGATGGTCGCTCCGGCCTGCCCGAAATCCCCTCCATTCCCGGCGGTTTTGATCAGATGAAGGCCTCATTACAGGGCATTCTCACCAAACTGGCCAGGGTGCGGACTGACAAGATCGGTGATGACCTGCAGAATGTTATGCACGGCGCCAGGACCCTGATCAATGCACCTGGATTCGGGCAGTCAGTACAAGATTTGCATGCTTCACTTGCCGCCTTCAGACAGATCATTGAGTCACTGGATGAAAATACGGCGGCGGATCATCTTGACGAGATCTTGATCCAGGCGAAAAAGACGCTTGTCAGTCTGAACAGGGTGCTTAATCCCGCCTCGCCGATGCAGTCCCGATTGAATCACATGAGTCGTGATCTCTCCGATATGGCGCGATCCATCCGCTCCTTTGTCGAACTGCTTGATCGTCATCCGAATGCGATTATTTTTGGAAAACCTAAAACCGGAGAATAACGATGCGTCATCTGCTATTCCGTCTCCTGACCACGGGACTACTGCTTATATCGATACTGCCTGGCTGCACCACAACGCCTGCTACGCATTATTATCTGCTTGATTCAATTCACGTTGAAAAAAAAGGGCAATCAAAAGAGGCGGGAATGGTTGCGGATCTTCGGGTAAAAATTCCCCATTATCTGGATCGGCCGCGTATGGTTAGAAGGGACGCGGACAATCAACTTCATATAGCGGAGTATCACCAATGGGGTGGACGTCTGCACGAGAACATTGGCCGCGTTCTGACCGACAATCTGTCTACGCTGCCCGGCTTCGATACCGTCAGTACGTCGCCGCTCCCGGGCGCTGTTTTGGATGCCGAAAATACGCTGGTCGTGGATATCAGGAAGTTCGAGCGCCTTGCCGATGGCTATGTGCACCTGGTGGTTCGTTGGCATATCCTGCGGCGAGGGGCGATGGCGCAGTCCCGCTTCGAAGATTTAAAGAGTGATCTCCCGGTGGGGAAAAACGATTATACCGGCATGGCGGTGGCGATGAGCCGGCTTCTTGGCCAACTCTCCGAACATATAGCCGGTGGAATCAGAGCTGTTGTGAAGCAACAGTGACGAATGTCAATAGAGGAATTCAACATTTTTTGTAGTTCTGGGCGTGCTGATCATAATTGTAGGCCCTCACAGGCAGGTATTGTCCTGTCTGAGCAGGGATATTATTCCCCCTGCCTGATACCATGTCCGCCATGAGCATAGCGCTCTATCCTGCACTATTCATGAAACGCCGTGATGATCGCGCCGGGCCTTTGTTCGCAACGGATTCCGAGGAAGGAGTGCGTAGCCGTGCATACGGACGACCGACGAGGGATTCGATGCGGGCAAAGGAACAAGCGAGGGCATGGCAGTATTTATGAATAGTGCAGGCTATATGCAGAATCACGTTCGTGAGAATGACCGGCCTTTTTCCTGATCGCCTCTGAAAATATGCGCACATCTGATTTTGATTATGAGCTTCCGAGACGCCTGATCGCCCAGAAGCCCTTGCCTGAGCGCGGCGCATCGCGGCTGCTGTATCTGGGATGCCGAGGCGAAATGCAGGATATGTCTGTCCGGGATCTCTCCGCTCTGGTCCGTCCGGGCGATGTGTGGATATTTAATGATACAAAGGTGATTCCGGCCCGGCTCCCGGGTCGGAAGGCCACGGGCGGCAGGGTGGAGATCCTGCTGCTTGAGGCTCTTGAGGAGAAGGATCAGTGGTTGGCCTGGGTAAGATCGAACAGGCCCGTGCGGGTTGGGGACTGTATCCAAATCGCTAATGGCTTTAAGGCTGAAATTCTGGGGAAAGAGGGTAAGGAGCTCCGGATTCAATTGATAGCCGAAAATGTTGCCGGCGCCATTGAAACACACGGACACATGCCGTTGCCGCCCTACATTACCCGCATCGATAGCAATGAGGACAGACAGCGCTACCAGACTATCTATGCACGGCATGCCGGGGCTGTGGCGGCGCCGACGGCCGGTCTGCACTTTACGCCGGAGATGATTGCCGCGCTTGAGGATGCCGGGGCATCCACGGCTTGGGTGACGCTGCATGTGGGGCCGGGCACCTTTCAGCCGGTACAGGTGGACAGGATCGGGGATCACGTTATGCATGAAGAAGCATATCTGGTGCCACAACAGACGGCGGTTATGGTCAATGCCGCTCTGGCGGAGGGCAGGCGCATCGTAGCGGTGGGGACGACCAGCCTGAGGGCAATAGAATCGGCAGCCGTGGATGGAAGGTTGCAGGCAGGCTCGGCCAGAACCGCGCTGTTTATCTATCCTGGCTACCGGTTCAGGGTGGTTTCCGCCCTGCTGACCAATTTTCACCTGCCGCGTTCCACGTTGCTGATGCTGGTCTGCGCCTTGGCCGGCAGGGAAAGAGTACTGGGCGCATATAGGCAGGCAATAGCAACAGGATACCGGTTTTATTCTTATGGGGACGCCATGTTTCTTGAGGTCTAAGCCGTATTTTTGTAAAAATCCGGCTTCCCATGATGAATTGTGGTGCATTTTACCTTCAGGCCATAGCATTCAGGACGCATGCCTGAAGATAAATTGGACTTTTACTTTTGAACCTTCCCGTCGTTTCCATCGTGATTCCGGTCTATAATTGCGCCAGATATCTGAAGGCGGCGGTAGACAGCGTCCTGAACCAGGATTATCCCAATATTGAACTCATTGTGCTTGATGACGGGTCCACGGATGAAACCCGGTCTGTTCTAAAGAGCCTTGGCAAACGATTTCATTGGGAGAGCCATGCCAACATGGGTCAGTCGGCTACGCTCAACAAGGGTTGGGATATGGCAAAAGGCGAGCTGCTTGGTTACCTGAGCGCGGACGACACCTTGCTCCCCAATGCCGTCAGCACTTCAGTAACGATACTCGCCCAACATCCGGAGGCGGTGCTTTCCTATTGCGATTATTACCTTATGGATGATTCTTCAAGGGTGACCAAAAGGTTCAGCACGCCTGATTTTGATTACACGGAGATGGTTGCCCATAACATATGTCCACCCGGGCCTGGTGTGATATTCCGCCGCCAGGCCTTTCTCAAGGCGGGTCACTGGGATACCCGTCTGAGGCAGGTTCCGGATTACGATTACTGGTTAAGGCTGGGCCGTGCCGGGTCTTTTATCAGAGTCCCCGAGCCGCTTGCCAGATTTCGTGTCCATGCCGGCTCTCAAACCTGCGGTTGCGTGGATGAGGAAAAATCAGATGAAATGGTTGGCGTGCTGTCCCGGTTTTTTCTCATGGCTGATCTATCCCCGGAGGTGATGGCGATGAAGGACGAAGCAATGAGCAGTGCGCATCTGTATTCCGCTTCATTGCATCTTCGTTCAGGCAGGTATGCCAAGGCGTTTGCTCACATCAGGCGGGCCATGACCGAGCGCCCCGGCTGTCTTTTTTCTTCGCTTGCTCTACAGCGATTGATCTACGGAGCTTTTTTTCACGCCAGAAATTATCGGTCTCCGCGGTGATGGACGTTTGAGACACAGGATGAATGTTCAGCCATTACTTTCACGGCTTGGTCTGCATGGGCGCGAGATCGTTTCTGGAGCAGCTACTTTTCTGATTCTGCGTATCTTTGGTTCGGGCATGCAACTGCTGTTCTCCATCCTAATCGCACGTTTTTTCGGGGCCAAAGGTCTGGGAGTCTACGCCCTTGCCTTTACGGTAACCTCCATTACGGCGGTTCTGGCGCGGCTCGGAATCGACCAGGCATTGCTCCGGTTTGTGGCCATTCATGCCGCGGCACGGCAGTGGGAAAGGCTGAAAGGAGTCATAATCCGAGGGGTGTGGGTTATTATTGCCGCCGGTTCCGTCATGACGCTTCTCCTCTTTGTTCTAACCCCACTGTTATCCATACACGTCTTCAGTAAAACGGAGCTGATTCAGCCGCTTCGTTTGATGTCCTTGATCGTTGTTCCATTCTCCCTGGTTAGTCTGCTTGCGGAATGCCTTCGCGCCATTAAACGCATCCGGGACTGCATCCTGGTTCAGGGGGTTCTCCCCCCACTGATTGCCTGTTGCCTGTTGTTCCCTGGTTATCTATTTGGCTGGGGTGTGCTGGGCGCTGTAATCGCCTATTTATGCTCGGTGCTGATTGTGCTTGTTGCGGGCTGGCGGCTATGGCGTCTGGCCATGAGGCAGCACTGGTCCATCGTGCCCATCCATGTAAGCAGCGGCGAGTTATTGCATGTGTCCATACCCATGGCCTGGGTGGCGGTTGTTTCGATGTTCATGGGCTATTCAGATGTGCTGATCCTGGGGGTGTTCAGGCCGGTTGGAGATGTTGGCATCTTTAACGCCGCCCTGAAGACGGCTGGCCTGCTCAGTTTTGTGCTGATTGCCGGCAATGCCATTCTGGCCCCAAAGGTCGCCTCGCTGTATCAGCAGGGTGATATCATTACCGTTGAACGGTTGGCCCGTTTTTCAACAAAGATGATGATCCTTCTGGCCACGTTGCCATGCGTCATTCTCCTCGGTTTTCCGGACTGGGTCATGGGGCTTTTTGGCCAGGTATTTTCCAGAGGCGCCACGGCACTGGTTATTCTGACCATGGGGCAACTGGTCAATGTGGCGACGGGGCCTGTGGGCGTACTGTTGCTGATGACGGGACATGAGAGAAGTATGCGACGCCGGGTGATGGTGGCGGCAACGATCCAGGTGCTCCTGGGGCTTTCGCTGATTCCGCAATTTGGTATTATTGGAGCGGCAACATCTGCTGTACTGGGCATGGTTCTGTTGAATATACTTGCACTCATTGCCGTAAAGAAACGCCTCAATATCTCCCTGATTCCCTGGATTAAGGGGGCTTAAGTCACAGGATGAGCAGTCGGAACGGAAATTTGATCAGAGATTCGTATGGGAAATGCCTTCCTAGCCTGCACTATTCATGAATCGCCGTGATGATTGCGCCGGGCCTTTGTTTGCAGCGGATTTCGAGGAAAGAGTCCGTAGCAGTGCATACGGGCGACCGACGAGGAATTCGTTGCGAGTAAAGGAACAAGCAAGGGCGCGGCAGCATTTATGAATAGTGCAGGCTAGATTATCCCTTGTCCTTTCCACGCTCTTTACATGGCTGCAATACTGGCCTCATATCAGGATCTCCCGGCACTGCTGGTTTCAGCGTGGCGTGATATTCAAACCCTATTATGGTGCGAAAGGAAGACTGGAGCTGATCCAGAATGGGAGAAACCTTATTGGCCACCGGACTGTGTTTCAGGGTTCCGCCCCTGTTGTCTTTGGCGCGGGAAGTTATTGTGCCGGAAACTGCGTCTTTGCGGCCAATGCAGGGATCCAAGATAGGCAGGGATGTGATGATTGCCAACCAGGTCACCCTGAGGGATACGGGTCACTGCTTTGCCGATCTTTCGGAACCGATGATAAAGCAGGGTTTTGAGGCCAGAGAGATCCTCATCGAGGATGATGTCTGGATTGGACATGGCGCTATCATTCTGAAGGGGGTGCATGTCGGTCATGGCAGTATTATCGGTGCAGGTTCTGTTGTCAGCAAAGATGTTCCCCCCTTTGCCATCGTTGCCGGCAGTCCGGCCAGGGTTCTCCGTTTTCGAAATGCGCATGAGAAGGGATCAGCCGAGCCATGAGACGGCTGCCTTCTTTCTTCGTGGTCGGGGCGCAGAAGGCAGGGACTACATCCCTGCATAACTGGCTGGTTCAGCAGCCCGATATCTGCCTGCCAAAATTGAAGGAAACCCAGTTTTTCACGTTTGAACGCCTTTACCAGCGCGGCATGGAGTGGTATTCGGACCAGTTTCCCAGGCACGCGGACAGGCAAGTGGTTGGAGAAATATGTCCCGACTACATGTACTTTCCCGAGGCGGCTCGGCGCATCAAACGCTGGATTGATGCGCCGGGGCTCGTCTTTCTGTTTCGCCATCCACTTGATCGCGCCTTTTCCCACTATCTGATGACGGTGCGGAATGGTTACGAGGAGCTGTCCTTCAGCGAAGCCCTGCTGGCGGAGGAGGGACGTCTCCGTGATGGCGGTGAATATGCCATGTGCCACTACAGTTATATGTCCAGGGGTTGTTATGTTTCCCAGATTGAGCGTATGCAAGAGATGTTTCCCGAATCCGATTGTCTGTTCATCAAGTTTGATGATCTGATTGATGGGGGAAAGACGGGAGCGGCGACATACAGGCGGATATGCCGATTCATCGGCCTGGAATCCCCGCCTGATCTTGCCAACCGTGCAGGGGGCAGTAATGTGGCCAGCATGCCACGTTCATCCCGTCTGCGCGATTTTCTGTTCGGGGATTCTCTACCTAAACGGGTATTAAACCGTTTGATCCCGGGCAGGATGCTCAGGGTCAAGCTCTGGCTGTGGTTTGACCGACTCAACCAGCGTCCGGTAGAGAAGCAGGTCATGGGAACGATACCGGATTCGATCCGGAAGATGGCCCTTAAGGAGATCCGGAGGCTGGAATCCCTGACAGGCCTGGACCTGAAGGACTGGGTCGTATGACGGGGAAAAAAAGAAACAGAAATGAGATGCAGAAACCGGACAGGAAATATATCTCCGGAGAATATCTGCGCGCCAATCCAAGCTGGGATATCGAGGATAGTCCATGGAAGGCGGAGAAGGTGGCGAAAATACTTTCAGGGTCGGGGCTCAATCCCGCATCCATCTGTGAGGTTGGATGCGGCGCCGGCGGCGTGCTGGCCGGTCTCAGAGCAGCGTATCCGGAAGTTGATCTGTACGGGTTCGATATCTCGCCGGATGCGGCCGGATTTTGGGAGGAGCATTCCGGGCAGAAAATCCACTTCCAACTTGGGGACTTTTTCGAACTCAATAAGAAACACTATGATGTGCTGCTGGTGCTCGACGTCATTGAACATGTCATCGATCCATGGAAATTTCTTGAGGGGTTGAAGCCATGGTCGGATCATATCCTCTTGCATATTCCACTGGACCTGTCCGCACAAAATGTCTTGAGGGAGAAGCCAATTCTGGAGGCCAGGAGGCAGGTCGGGCATATCCACTATTTCACCCGAAAGCTCGCCCTTGAGCTGTTGACGGAGGCCGGTTACCGGATTGATCAATGGAGCTATTCCGGTTCCTCCCGGTCAGGTCCGAGACACTTATGGCGGAGCCGGCTTGCCTTGCTTCCGAGGATGCTGGCTTATGCCCTGAACAGGGAGGCTGGAGTGAGGTTGCTGGGTGGTGAAACGCTGTTCGTCCTGGCCTCGCCGATCGAAGGCTGATAAATGCGGATCACGCATGTCCTGGAAGACTTTACACAAGAAGGCGGAGGAATCCCTGCCATGGTGGCATCTCTAATCCTGTGGCAGGTTGCCGCTGGCTGGGATGTCACACTCCTGCAGACTGCCGGTCATCATCTGCCGATTCCGGACGGTGCGGAACTTCACACCTTCTCACCATCAAAGTGGGGAAGGGCCTGGCGCTGGTCACCGTGTTTGAACAGATCGATCAGGGACCTGCTGGCCGAAAGGCAGGGCATCGTTCATATTCATGGCCTCTGGACAGCACCACAATATCTTGCCGCCCGCTATGCCACAAAGGCGCATATTCCCTGCATTGTCAGCCCGCACGGACAACTAATGCCGGCCCTGGCATCTTCCGCCGGAGACGCCAAATCACTTTGGAAGAAGAGGTTTTACCGGGCTCTGATCGCCAACAACTTGCTCAGGCGTGCTACCATCCTGCATGCCATCACCCACGTTGAGGCGGATGTCATTCGAATCACTTGTCCGGAGAGCAGGATCGAAGTTATCCCTCACGGTATTGATATTGAGTCAATTGATCGGGAGATTCAATCCATTCCTGCCAGGGAGAAGACCGGTAACAGGAGAACGATTCTATTTCTCGGCAGACTTGATTATCGCAAAGGGATTGAATTATTGATCAGGTCATTCGCCAGGGCAGAGCTGCCCGGCCCATGGCGCCTGATCATCGCCGGCCCCGATGATCATCCCGGCTACCGCCAGAAGATAACCGAACTCATCCAGGGTATGGATTGCAGGGATCGTATCTCCTTTCTCGGTCCTGTTTTCGGTCAGGAGAAGTGGCGACAGTATTTTGATGCTGATCTTTTCTGTTTGCCCTCCTCATCCGAGGTCATGGGTCTGGTGAATCTGGAAGCTGCCTTGTGCAGTCTGCCAGTATTGACCACGCCACAGGCTGGTCTGGAGAATTGGCAGGAGGCGGGCGGCCTGCTGATTGATACAAACCTTAACGATTGGACAGAGGCCCTCAGCCAGGCCACTCGCTGGAGCGATGATGAACGGCGTAGGAGGGGAGCGAAATTGAGAGAATGGGTCTGCCGCCGCTACAATTCGGAAAGGATGCGGAACCGGTGGATTGAAATTTACAGGAGTCTGTGATTTGGCATTGATAGTTTTGTTTCTTGCCGGATACTATCGCTTCAGAATCTAGGTATTAAGGAATAACAAAATGAATAAAACCGCATTAATTACCGGGATAACAGGACAGGATGGCGCCTATCTGGCGGAACTCTTGCTGAGCAAGGGTTATGAGGTTCACGGTATCAAGCGTCGCACTTCGCTGTTCAACACCGATCGCATCGATCACCTGTACCACGATCCGCATGATCCGGATCAGCGATTCGTGCTGCATCACGGGGACATGACCGATTCTTCCAGTCTGATCCGCATCATCCAGCAGGTGCAGCCGGACGAGATTTACAATCTGGCGGCCCAGAGCCATGTGGCGGTATCCTTCGAAAGCCCGGAGTACACGGCTGATTCGGATGCCATCGGCGCCCTCCGCTTGCTGCAGGCGTTCCGCATGCGATGTCTGGTAACGAGTAGCGTCTACTCTCGAGACTCCTCCCAGGAGG
>CAZQZF010000071.1:0-9452 GCA_964597745.1 uncultured Zetaproteobacteria bacterium | reverse complement strand
CCTATTTGGCCTGTCCAACCCGGGAGCGACAAGGGAACTCTGCAGAACATGTTTGAAATCCAGACCATGATGAGTCGGTTGTCCGGAAGGGAGATCTCCAACGCATCCATGTATGACGCCGCTACATCGGTAGCGGAAGCTGCCCTTATGGCGCGCCGGATCATGCGTAAATCCCGTATTGTCATGGCGGGGTCAGTAAATCCGCGCTACCGCGCCATCACGGAAAATTATCTGTCCCGACAGGATGGCGAGTATGTACAGGTGGCAATGGATGACTTCGCCACCAATCTTGATACGGTCATTAAAGCTATTGACGATCAAACCGCCTGCGCCATCGTCCAATATCCCGATTTTTACGGCTCAGTCTATGACCTGGCGCCTCTGCGCCTAGCCTGCGATGCCCATCATTGCCTGATGGTCGTGGTCTTTTCCGATGCAACGGCCTTCGCCCTGATTGAACCTCCCGGCGCCTTTGGCGCCGATATTGCCGTCGGCTCCGGTCAGTCACTGGGCATCCCGATGGGATTTGGCGGACCGCATCTGGGTTTGTTTGCCTGCAAAAAACAATATGTTCGGCAAATGCCGGGGCGCCTGTGTGGCATGACCGAGGATCTGAACGGCAAACGCGGTTTTGTACTTACCCTGTCCACACGGGAGCAACATATCCGCCGGGAGAAGGCGACCAGCAACATCTGCTCCAATCAGGGGTTGATGTGCACTGCTGCAACCGTTTACCTGTCCCTCATGGGAGATAGCGGCCTTGGCAATGTGGCTATACGTTCCGCCACGGCCCTTGACCAACTTATTTCCGGGCTGCCGGGACAGGTCAAGGCGGCCAGCGGCGCCCACTACAATGAAACCGTGATCACCTTTGCCGATCAACAATGCCGTGACAGGTTTCTGCGGCAGGCTGGAAAACAGCATATCTTTGCCGGCATCCCGCTTGAGAAATTACAAACAGGCGCGGAACCAAGACACCTCCTCACTGCCACCACGGAGATGATCGGGAAACAGGATATCGCTGATTTCCTTCAGGTGCTCGAGCTGTCTCTATGAATCCGGAATATTCCGGCGTTTCCGGTTTGATGCATGAAGAGCGGCTACTCTTTGAATATGTCAGGGATCGAGCCACGCCACCTAACTCGCGGCTCTTGGATGATAATCACCCCCTAACCGCCTTTATGCGCAGCCAGCCCGCAGATCTACCGACACTGTCCGAACCTGAATGCATTCGTCATTTTGTCCGGCTTGGTCAGTGGAACCACAGCATTGAAACCGGCTTTTATCCGCTCGGATCCTGCACCATGAAATATAACCCTCGCGTCAATGAGCAGGTCGTGCGCCTGCCGGGCCTGGCCCAGGTCCACCCCGATCAGCCGGAAGAGACCGTACAGGGTGTGTTGTCCCTGCTCTATGAATTGCAAACCTGGCTGGGTGAAATTGTCGGATTGCCACATGCAACGCTGCAACCGGCAGCGGGCGCCCATGGCGAACTCACCGGCATGATGATGATTCGCGCTTATCACGATGCACGCGGTGATACAAAGCGTCGCAAAGTCCTGGTTCCCGATTCAGCGCATGGCACCAACCCGGCCTCGGCCAGACTGGCCGGCATGCGGACGATGGAGATCAAATCCGGCGCCAACGGCCGCATTGATCTGGATCTGCTGAAAGAGGCTTTGGACAGTGAAACTGCCGCACTGATGCTGACCAATCCGAACACCACCGGCATGTTTGAATCGGACATTGCCGAGATCTGCCGGCTGGTACACTCGGCTGGAGGCCTGGTTTATGGCGACGGCGCCAATCTGAACGCGCTTGTAGGCGTGGCAAGGCCCGGCGACATGGGAATTGATTGCCTGCACATCAACATGCACAAGACATTCGCAACACCGCATGGCGGTGGCGGTCCCGGCGCTGGTCCGGTAGCGGTCAATGATATCTTGAGGCCCTTTTTGCCTGTGCCGCGCATTGAACGGGATGGTGATCGCTACCGCATTATCCAGGCTGATAAACACAGCATCGGCCCGGTATTTGGCAGCATTGGGCAGACTGGCGTTCTATTACGCGCGGCAGCCTATATCACCGCTTTTGGCCGTGATGCCCTGCATAAGATTGCCGAAGACGCAGTGCTCAATGCCAATTATGTCCGTGTACGCCTCAAGGAGGCCTACCATGTGCCGTTCCCTGGCTTGTGCAAACATGAATGCCTGCTCAGTGATGGAAAGCAGTCAAGGTATGGGATCAAGACCCTGGATATCGCCAAGAGGTTGATCGATTATGGCTTTCATCCGATGACGATCTATTTTCCGCTCATCGTCCACGGCGCCATGTTGATCGAACCGACTGAAACAGAATCCAGGGCCACACTGGATACGTTTTGCGCGGCCATGCTACAGATCTCCAAAGATATTGAGGCGGGAAAAACAGAGACTCTCCTGGAGGCGCCTAAAAAACCGGTTCGCCGTCGCCTGGATGAAACCATGGCAGCCCGAAAACCCGTACTGGTCTGGCCTGGCCCGGCAAAGCCGGAACCAGGCTGAACTACGCTGTCTTGTCTATATGCGGGTTAGCCCTGCCGTTGCGGCATCATCCAGATGGCCTGACCACTTTCATTTTGGATACGTGCCAGCATGGCCTCATGCGCAACCTGGTCTTCCTCAAGTATTGGTAGTTTTGGACGGCGCATCATGGTAGCGGTTTCAGCCTGTTCATCACGATTGGCTGCCAGAGCCGGGAGCTGAACGTAGCTCCGGGCCGGTCGACTGTGATCCTCCATCCGCAAGCTAAACTGTCTGCCGCCAGTCATGGCCAGATAGATTTCCGCCAGCAATTCGGCATCCAGTAAGGCGCCATGCCTTGTGCGCCGGGAGCGGTCAATATCAAATCGGTCACACAGTGCATCAAGCGTGTTGCGTTGCCGGGGGTACCGTTTTCGAGACATGCCCAGGGTATCGACCACCGGTATATCCAGGATGTCCGGAAGACCGGCAAGACGAAGCTCATGCATGATAAAGCCAAGATCAAAGGCGGCATTGTGGATCACCACAGTAGCCCCCTGGATAAAATCCAGGAACTCCTGCGCGATTTCCGGAAAGGCTGGAGAATTGGCGACGTCGGTATCCGAGATGCCATGAATACGAACAACTTCCTCGGGGATTGACCTTCCCGGATTCAGATAACTGTGGAACACACGGCTGTGATGGATGATGCGATGACTGACTTCAACACATCCAATTTCCACCATACGGTCGCCACTCATATAGGAAAGACCGGTTGTTTCCGTATCCAGCATGACAAACCGCATGTCTGGAGTCTACCCCATTTGTAAACGATTCCAATACTAACCTGCATGATTCATGCAGGTTAAGGTTTACCAGTTGACTCTTTCCCAAACCATTTGGTTGGCATCGACATCAGATTCTCCCAGATACCAGGTGAGGTAAAACCGGCCTTTTTGGGGTCTATGCTGTCCACCTTCGCATACGATAGTGGACCATGCACATGATATACCTTTCTCATGATGCCCCCTCCAAGCACATCCCTGAGTAACGGTATCGCTCCAATGATTGCGTCAAGATTCTGGAACGGCTGGATGACCGTCATCAAATCAATCAGACCGAATTGCAAATCTATCTTACCGCTGCCAGCCAAATCAAAGGCCGTGGATCGTAAAGCCACTTTCCGCAGTCTGGCCTCTTTCCCTGTCAGGGTTGCCTCCACCTGCAAACGTTTGTAATAGATTCCAGGGCCTACGAGATCCTTTCGCCGCGCGATTAGAAGCTTGGGGAGATCGGCAAGGCTTGCTACGGCCAGAAGCCGGGTTAGCGTTCCGCCCTCAAGAAAACGCCCGCCATTAACCCGGAGTCGAAGCCGTCCGGAAATCGTGCTCCACCATGGTTTCCCCGGCATCAATGTTCCTTGCCCGGCAAACAACGATTGCAGTTTCCCTCCCTGGAAGCGATTCGACCAATGCAATTCAGTGATTAGCTGACTGAAGTCATCGCTCAGGATCTGGGCAAACCCCCTCCAGCGCAAGCCGCCTTGCCGCTGCATGGAAACAATAGCGCTGACAAGAAAATTCTGCCCCCAGAGCCGGGCCGAAAGCCGGTGTACATCCAGATCATTGGCTGACGTCCGCTGAAACGCCACATTCACATCGGAAATTGTCAAATCGGCTACACGCATATTTTTTGCGCTGAGATGGTCCACGCTTCGGCCTGGCATGGAGATCTTTGCCTGCACGCCTTGCAGGCTGGCGCCCCCCCAGTTTAACTGCTCCAGAAACAGCCGAATTAGCAACTTCCTGCCATTCAGATCAGACATGGATGGAGTGGATTTTGGTAAGAATCTACTTGTGAGATATTTTCCATCAATGGTCAACTCCATGGGTTTGTCCCGGTCGATTTCCGTCAGGCGAACTCTCGCGTCAATAGCGGGCGTCTTCAGTTTTTCAAGCAGGATAAATTTCTTTTTCGGACCGTATTCGCCATAACCATGGAACTGCATAACGCTCCCGGTACTGACCAATTTGTTTAACTGGAACGAATCCGCTTTCCTTATCACGATAGCCGAAGCAGCAAATGATTGCCCTTGAGTCTTCCTGGAGCCAAGCCATCGATCCCAACTCGCATCTTTAAAATCGATTGCCGCCGCCCAAACGCCATCAAAACTCAATCTTCCCTTTACATAGCCAGCCGGCTTCGCGACAGGAATCTTGTACGTTTGAGAAAGCGCGCTCAGACCTGCCTGGCCATCCAGATTCAGCTTCATCAACGCCCAGTCATCTTTGTTCTGACTGACTGCATACAAATTTAAAATTCCCTGCCAATCTCCTGACCGAACATGCATCTTGTGGATATGAATGTCTTTTCTCAAATTCCACTCCAGTGCGCCATCACTTAGGAATACTTGAAAATCGTGATAAGCAAGCTTCCAGGTTGATTCAGGTATGAGGTGAGCGGACCCTTGCCTGGGCTTAGCCTCCTCCGGCACCCATGTGAATGCGAAATCACCGCTTGCCGGCGCCTGCATCCATTGCAAACCATCAGTGCCCTTGATGCCCCGCCAGGCCAGCAAAGATGCCAGGTCCACCTTTGCATGCCCCTTGATATCAAAGGTGATTTGGTTCCAGTCCCCAATACGGAAAATACCCTGTACCTTGCCAGCATCCTGAGGCAGGGAGGCCATGAGGACGTTCGCCCTCAGGCCCTTCTGGTCGAGTTTAATCTCCCCCTGGACAGCCGACAGATGATCCACGCCTGGCGTCAGACCAATGACCGCATCTTTAATATCCGCCTGCAGGGAATAACTTGCATGTCCAAGATCACTAACTGTCGGTAATCGCCACAACTCGGGCCAGTCAATACTGATCCTGCCGTGCAGATGACTTGCCTTGCCTGCTCGCATGTCCGCAAGCCAGGTCTGCCAGTCTTCCTCCCCCAAGTTCCTGATCCAAGGCCTTATGACCGGTAAGTCAATGGCCCCGCCCTTCAGCTTCAACCGCATCCGGCCCGCCTCCCATTGACCATACAGAGATAGATGGTTCTGTCCTGATTGCCAACTGAGTTCACTCAAATGGACCGACTTCAATCCCTTGGGAAATTCGGGCCAGTACACGTCAGCAAGCAGATGTATATCCTTGAAGGGCAACAGGGAAACCCCGTGCGTATCGATAACCGCCGCCCTGGCTTTACCGTTAATACTTATTTCTGTATTCCAGTGTCCCTCTTTCGTGCGGGACAACCGCACTTCTCCGGAAAGCGTTCCTCGAATCTGTTGCTGGAATTTTCCCGGCAACCAGTCCAGACCCTGCCATTGCCATTCCAGTAAATGGGGAGAATTGTCTTCGGTCCAGCCAAATCTTCCACGAATACCGGGCGCCTGAACCAAGAGTTCGCGGTCCTGAGCATTCAGGGAGATATTCAGATCCGAGATCGTTCCTGATTCGCCACCGTATTTCCAGGTGAACTCGGCATCCTCAACCTGTACAAGCACTGCCGACGCCACCGAGGATTTGCTCCATTGTTCGGGGATCCGGAGTTGAATCTTCGGGTGCAGAACACGAATGGCCCTGACCTGAAAATGACCGCTTAAAAGAGGCCGCACCGCCACCTGCACAACCAGAACCGCGTGTTTGATGCGCAATTCATCATTCCTGGTAACCAGCGTTAAATCCCTTGCCGTGACCCGAACATGTCCGGCCCACGACCAGGAAAGCCGCCCGAATGAGAGCTGCTTCAGGTCAAGGCTGTTGCGTAAGAGAACCTGTATCTGGGGTCTGAACTCATCGAGGCCGGGGCCATTCCAGTAAAACCAGGCCCCTGCCGCCACCAGAAAAAAGCTTAAAAGCAGCACAATACGCCTGCAGGCCGCGCCGAAGTTGATCAAACGTTGCTTCATCTTTTAATCCTGCAGGTTGCGTTTATAGAGGCTACTGATCTTCCTTCTTCAGATTTTCAACCTTGGTTTCCAGTTTTTGAACAAGGCCTTTGTAACCTTCTTTTTTATAGATTGTTTTAAAATCCGTACGAAAGGTTGCAATCAGACTTAGCCCTTCAATGCGGATATCATAAACATGCCACTCATTATCTTTGCTGTATAATGAATACCGCACGGGTATGGCCTTGTCGGGATCCACGACCTTGGTATTCACTCGGGCCCGCCTGCCCTTGACCCGGACTTTGCCATATTCCACGGTCTGATTGTTAAACTGGGCCAGACGATTGCCGTAGGAGCGTTCCAGCAATTCCTGAAACAGCAGGACGAAATGTCGCCTTTGCCCATCGTTGATTTCTCTCCAGCCACGACCCATGCTGCGCTTGGCCATTTCCCTGAAATCAAAATATCCTTTCACGGCTGAACGTATGGCCTGCCTGTCTTCTACGGTCAAATGATCGCCGCCCTTACGCGACTTCAAAACCTCGATCACGCCATCGACCGCGGCCTGGACCACGGCCTTGGGGCTTGAACTGGCCTGGGCGGTGACCGGACACAGCATCGCCATAACCAGAAACATACTTAAGAGTGGCTTCATTGATACACCTCCAATTGTTTAATCAACCTGACAGCCACAGAGATGCTTGTCAGTTTGATTTCCCTGATTTCTCAGTTCCCGAATAGATGAATTTGGCAATAAGATCCTCAATATTGAGAATGGACTCCGTCTCCTCAATCTCATCTCCCGGCTTGAGGAACTGGTCATCGCCGCCCTGAGATATTCGGACATAACGGTCACCGATAATGCCCTTTGTGCGTACAGACGCAATGGCATCCCGGGTAATTTTTACGCCTTTGTTGATATGAATATCGAGCATGGCCTCATCCGTGCCGGACAGCTCAACTTGCTGAACTCGACCGATCGGGACGCCGGCAATCATCACATCCGCCCCGACACGGATACCGCCAACATCATCAAAGCTTGCCTGAAGTGAATAACCGCTGTCGCCAAAACCGCCGACTTCACCCAGCTTCAAGGCTAAAAAAGACATGCCTATGATGCCTATAAAAACGAAGACTCCAACACTGATTTCAACGCTTCTGTATGATGCCATGGGCAAACTCCTAAAGAAAAAAGGATGTCAATATATAATCCAGGGCCAGAACTCCTACGGATGAGGCAACTACCGCTTGCGTAGTCGCCTCGCCAACGCCTTCCGTTGTCGGTCTGGCCCTGAATCCGATGTAGGTACAGACTACCCCGATCAAGAAACCGAATCCGGCGGCCTTGACCCAGCCGGCATTCAGGTCGTGCATGGTCACCTTGGCTACCATTTCCGCGATAAAAGCGCCGGAATTCACCCCCAGCAGGTGTACGCCAACCGAATAACCAGCGGCAATGCCAACAATATCAAACACGGCCACCAGCAGGGGCAGGGCAAGGGTGGTGGCGATAATGCGCGGCATGATGATGCGGGCGCGTGGATTCACGGCCATCATCTCCAGGGCATCCACCTGCTCAGTAACCCGCATGATACCGATTTCGGCGGTAATGGCCGAACCGGCTCGGCCCGTCAGCATGAGCGCCGCCAGCACTGGGCCAAGCTCTCGGATGATGGACAGGGCCACCGCGGAGCCCAGCAGCGTCTCCGAACCGAATTTCGCCAGCGTATAGTAACCCTGCAAGCCCAAAACCATGCCGGTAAAAGCGCCGGTAATGACAATGATAATCACCGACCCCACGCCAATGGAAAACATCTGAATGACAAGGTGCTTGCCCTGCCATGGAGGTGCGACCAACAAGCGCAGCGATGACGCGCTCAGGGTAGCGGCATCTCCGAGGCGGTGGAGCATATGTAAAAAGCGGCTACCAAGCCAACCGAAAAACCGTTGCGGGGCAGCCATGCCGGTTTTTTCAGAACCCGTCATTGCACCCATCTGTCTGCGTGCGGATACCGCAGGCTGTCCATAAAGTAGGAAAACGGGAAAGACATATCTACAGCCGAACCGTACCCGGGGCATGTAACAGGGTGTCAATATAACTATCGCCGCCGCGAGAAAAGGGAATCGGTCCATCCGGTCTCCCTTCGATGAACTGACGCACACGTGGATCAGTACTCTTCCTGATATTATCAGCCGTCCCACTTGCAATTATCTTGCCCAGCCAAAGCAGGATCACATAATCCGCGATCAACAGGCCAGCCTGCACATCGTGAGTTACTACGATTGAGGTCATATGGGTTTTTTGGGTCAATTCTCTAATCAAGGAGGTAATCACCCCGGCGGATATGGGATCGAGACCGGATGTTGGCTCATCAAAAAAGACCACTTTGGGATCCATGGCCAGCGCTCTGGCCAGTGCTACGCGTTTTGCCATGCCCCCGGACAGCGCCGACGGCATCAAATGCCCCAACCCCCTGAGCCCAACCTGCTCGAGCTTCATGGTAACAATGGTCTGCACTACAGACTCATCAAGATCACTGTGTTCGTGCAGGGTAAAGGCCACATTGTCATAGACATTCAATGAATTCAGCAGGGCGGAGTACTGGAACACCATACCCATACCCTGACGCAGCTCATACAGGCGTTTGCGACTGATACATGCCAGATCTTCATTTTCGTACCAGATATGACCGGAAGTTGGCCTGTCAAGGCCAGCCATTAACCTCAGCAGGGTGGTCTTACCCGATCCGGAACCGCCCAGAATCACCGTAATACCCTGTTCCTCGACCTGCAGGTTCACCTGCTCCAGGGCTGTTGTGCCGTCAAATATTTTAGTCACTTGATCACAGCGAATCATCAACTACTCCAATATTTATGGAATCGAGAAAGCCCCATCTACAGACGTGATGTGTTTGATTCCCAAAGAATGCCTTTTTATGGTTATGGCCGGCATTCCCCTAAAAACTAACCTGAGATTGTCGATTTTGCACGCGCGGCTATTACACGTAGCATACCACTAGCCTGCACTATTCATGAATCGTCGTGATGATCGCGCCGGACCTTTGTTCGCA
>CAZQZF010000070.1:0-9480 GCA_964597745.1 uncultured Zetaproteobacteria bacterium | reverse complement strand
CAACAGAACGAAACAGAGAACAATCAGACCGGTGATGACATCAAGCCGGCGGCGGATGAAACGGTCCTGTGGTGTCTTCATGGGCGAATCACCTGCAGCGGCGTAGGCGGGGCCATTTCCAGCCTGGAGCTGGCCAGTTTCCTGATACGCTCCGGCCTCGTCAGGCTTGCCAGTTCCAGTCCAAGCTGATTGATTTTTCCGAGCAGGACCTGCCGATGATGTCGTATCACCCTGGTTTCTTTCGCCATTTCATAACGCCGATGCGACAGGACAACCTGGCCGGCAGCCAGTAGAGACAACAACAACCCCATGGACAACATCCATCTTCCCTTAAGCAGAAACCGTCCCATCACAAATGCTCCGCAATTCGCAACCTGGCTGAACGCGACCGAGGATTCCCTGCGATTTCCTCAGAGGAAGGACGAATTGGTTTTTTATGCACCCAGCGCATACTGGCCTTGCGCCCGCACGTGCAGACAGGAAAATCGGGCGGACATATACAGGGATGGACTCTGGTCTCAATCCAGTCACGAACTCGCCTGTCCTCGCCTGAATGAAAGGAAATAACAGCCAGCCTGCCACCCGTCCTGAGGTGATCCATGGCAGTGGAAAGACCTGCCTGCAATTGCCGGAACTCATCGTTGACCCAGATGCGCAGGGCCTGAAAGCTGCGCGTAGCCGGATGCGCGCCGCCATAACGCCTGGAATGAGGCACGGCATGGAAGATGGCATTCTCCAGGTCTCTGGTTGTCAAAGGTTTGTCTTCCCGGCGCAGGCGTAAGATGGCTTTGGCGATACGGGCCGCATAGCGCTCATCTCCATACTCGCGGAGAATGCGGATAAGCTCCTTTTCCTTGATGTTTCGGAGAAGGCTGGCCAGAGGCTGACCTGTGGTCGGATCCATGCGCATATCGAGTGGCCCCGGTTCTTGAAAAGAAAAACCCCGCTCCGATTTGTCCAGTTGAGGTGATGAAACACCGAGGTCAAAACCGATGCCAGACACCTTATCCCACCCACATTGTTCAAGAATCCAGCCCAAATCCGAAAAAGAGGCATGCAGTATACGAAACCGGGGGTCCTTTTTGGAGAGCCTGTTGCCGATCTCAACAGCCGTTGGATCCCGATCAAGCGCCATGAGCCGGCCCTGACCGGATAATCGGGCAAGGATAGCCCGGCTGTGGCCTCCCGTTCCAAATGTCGCATCAACATAGCGGCCATCAGGATCGATCCTGATCCACTCAACAAAGGCTTCAAGCAGTACGGGTATGTGCCCGGCGCTATGCACATCAAATGCCGAGACTTCCTGAGGCGAAGATGTTCTGGTCATTGTCCGGAGCGGACTCCTGAATCCATTTTTCCAGTTTCTCCTGACTCCGGGTAAAGGCATCCTCCCAGCGTCTCTCATCCCATAGCTCAAAATAATAAGACATGCCGGCCAGGACAATGGATTTACGGATACCGGCAAACTCCCTAAGGCTCGCAGGCAGAAGGATGCGTCCCTGCTTGTCCGGTGCGCATTCGGTGGCTCCGCTGATAAAAAACCGCTCAAAAGCCAGGGCCTGGGGATTAACAATCGATAATTTACTGACCTTTGCAACGATCTTCTGCCAGTCCAGGAGAGGATAGGCGCGCAGACAGTTATCAAAGAAATTGGTGATTATAAGACGCTCATCATCATAATCCCGCACAAGGGTTTCACGGAAACCGGATGGGATGCTTACCCGTCCTTTACTATCCATTGCATGGATATGTCTTCCCGGAAACATGGTGTCGATCTTCCTCCCGCTCCATCACTGGATGCACGATTACCCACTTTTACCCACCAAAAACCAGTTTAGGCAGCAACATGCCTGATTGTCAATCTGTTTTTTCGGCAGGTGTCTAAATTATTCACAGGTCTTTCACGGAAGAGAAAATGATCAATGCATGGGCGGATGCCGTTGCCCGCGAACATAACGAAACGGCTCGGAACAAAACGATTATTGAACACAATGGGGCAGGCATTCCAAAGATTCTCAGGAATAGCTGGCCACTGTAAGTAAGGTTCGCCAGATGGCCGAATATATAATTTATGTTTTTGCCAGAGGATCGAGGTATCCCCGGCCTAGGAGCTTGTATATTGCGCGAAGGATTCGCCTGCCTGTGCGTTGCACGCAGACAGGGAATTCAGGTTTGACCTGGCAAGGCAGGCTGGCTGGCCGGGCGGCCAGGATGTAAAGCCAGATCGGACCTGAAACCGAACAGGACAAACTGTAACGGTGGATCGAACAATGAACATTCATGCAACGCTTTGATACAAAATAATATTCTATACATCTGTCGTCCGCCTTCGTGCAATATGCGGTTTAGTGCTTGTGACCATCCGGGCCATGTATATGGCCGTGCTTTAGTTCTTCCTCCGTAGCATCACGCACGGATAAAATATCAATATCAAAATTCAGTACTACACCGGCCAGCGGATGGTTGCCATCCACGGTGATCTGATCCCCATTTATCCTGGAGATTGTAATCCCTTCCGGCTCCTGGCCCTCTGAAGACTGGAAACACATGCCCACTTCAAGCTTATCCACACCGCTAAATGCATCGCGGGTGACGGTATGCACGAGAGATTCATCACGCAGACCATAGGCATCCTCCGGCTCAATGGAAATAATGATTTTTTCTCCAACCGGTTTTCCTTCCAGAGAACGCTCCAGGCTGGGTAAAAGAGCGCCTATACCGTGAATAAACGATAAAGGTTCGCCTCCTTCCGAGGAGTCCAGCACCTCGCCCTCATTATTGGAAAGCGAGTAATGAACAGTAACGGCTTTATATTTAGAGACTTTCAATCCTTTTTCTCCTCTTTATCGTCATTGCTGACAGCATCTACAACGGCTGCGCCGACCTTGAAGGGTATTTTAACTGTCTCTATGACAATATCACTGGCCGTGCCGATGATCGTACCCACACAGCCTGTATTTGACAGCAATATCAATATCATCAGAATTCGAACAAAAGAAAACATAACCCTGCCAATAAAACATTAATGAACCAGTGAACCTTTGGAAGAAGGCTCTGTTCCATGGCAAAAGACTATAATATTCCGGCAGCATCCGTAAACTGGCATCAAACTTGTTCAGTTCATCCTGGCCCCTTTCTTACCATTTAGTCCGGAACCGGAAAGTCATCAGCACCTGTAATTCTGTTGCGGAGCATGACATCAGCCCGAGTCTCCAGGTAATACTCCTTTTTGATATTCCGCCGTTCAATCTCCCGGCCAATGGCATCCGGCCGCCACATCTCAATGAGCCTGAAATAGTCCCTGTGACTGGCGGCCTGAAGATCAATAATTTTTACTTCGTGACATGCCTGACGCGCGGCCTCGGCGACAAGTTCCAGACCAATGGGTTCCAGCCGCAGGAAAACCTTTTATGTACATGAGCGCACTCGGATGAACGGCCAGGAACCCCATAACCAGCATATGGTAGCTTGCCGAGACCAATTCCTTTCACCCAGCCAGTTTGATATCCACCCAACAAGGCTTTATTGCATATCAATCCAAAGTCTGGCCCGATTGCTTCCACTGATTCTTTAGCTGATGCAACGGGTGCAAGCTATCCTGTTACTGTTTCAACGTTGAGCCGGAATAGCAGTCCTGTCCCGAATCAGGATAAAGAGGAGCATCACCGCATACAGCGGCGTACCGATGGCGGTCATGACCAGAAACCAGTGCCACTGGCCGAACAAGGCAAGCAGGACCACCAGATAGATGAAATCCCGGCGTGAAAGCATATCCGCAACCCTGGTCAGGGCTGATGGCCCGCTGGTAGAAACGGAGGTGTACAAAGGCCCGGATTTGGCCGAATCCAGCATAGTGTGCGCAAAAATGATCCAGGCCGAGACAATCGTAGCCGAAACTGCCAGACCTGCCAGCACCAGGGGCCCTGTGGAATGGGCGCTCATCGACCAGCCTATTCCCATGCAGGCAAAGACAGCCACATGGACGATGTTATCGCTCCAGAAATCAAGCATCCCTCCCAAGTGGCTCTCCAGCAGCTTCAGGCGGGCCAGTTCGCCATCACAACCGTCCAGGATCGAATGGCTGAGAAACAGCAGAGCGCCGATCAATTGCGCCGCATAGGAATCAGGCAGGAACAGGGAGGCGCCAATCAAGCCAATGAGCGTGCTCATGATGGTCATCTGATTGGGCGTAACCTTTGTCCCCATCAACCGGCGCGTAAATGCCAGGGAGAGTTTCCGGTTGATATGGCGGGAGATAAAGCCTTCGGTATCCTTGACCAGGGTCGACAACAGTCTTTCCTCCGCTGCAATGCGGTCTTCAGGGGTGCGCAGGACAATCCCCAATGGTTCAGATGCATCTACTTTCGGGCTATGGTCAGCCCGGGTAAGTATTTCAATCAGCCGGACTGTATTTGATGCCTGCTTCACGATCGAAGCGAGGGCTTCCGGCCTGCGTCCCAGCCAGACTACGGGAAGCTCATTCCGATCAATTATCATGCCTGCCGTGAGACCGCCCTGCTGAATGCGCTCGAAAAAACCTGCATCAGGCAAAAAACCGGCGGCAAGGATCAATGTTAAAATCTCCAATCCATCGGTGGGCAATTCATCAACATGGACAATCCCGGCGGCAGTTCCGGCCAGGGCGCGCCTGATTTCAGTATTGTCCTGGCCCGGCAGTGTGATGATCGTGCAATACAGGCCTGCCCGCCTGGACGTCAGTGCCACCCGCCGGATCAGTGGTACGCCAGCCACCTTCTCCAGGTATTTTCCTTCATCCTTGTCATTAAATATAGGTATGAGCAGTTGAACCATTATCTCAGGTTGGCGCTATGGACCGGAAAAGGCAATATGCGGACTAGCGTTTTTCAGTAGTAAGAATATGTTACGTTATTGCTTCATGTAATCAAAATTATAGTGATTCGTCCAATAACATGAGCTTGCTTGATGCGGTGCGTTGACTCTTTGGCAATTGTAAGGAGAGACTTGAATAAAATAAAAATTGCCGTGATCGGTATTGGAAACTGTGCAAGTTCCCTGATCCAGGGCATTCATTACTATCAGGCCAAAAATCCGGGAGAGGCCATCGGTCTGATGCACTGGAATCTCGGTGGATATCGGCCCGGTGACATCGAGGTTGTTGCGGCCTTTGACATTGACAGGCGCAAGGTTGGCAAGGATGTACATGAAGCTATTTTTTCCGCCCCCAATTGCACGACGGTGTTCCATGCGGATATTCCCCCGTCGGGCGTATCCGTACAGATGGGAAAGATTCTGGATGGCCGGCCGGATCATATGGATGATTACGATAACAGCGTCGTTTTTCTCCCCTCTGATCTCCCCGAGGCCACGAAGTCCGGCGTAGTCAAGGCGCTCAAAGAATCGGGAGCGGAGATTCTGCTGAATTACCTGCCAGTCGGCTCGGAGGCGGCCTGCCGGTTTTATACCGAATGCGCCCTGGAGGCGGATATCGCCCTGATTAATAATATTCCGGTATTTATTGCCAGCGATCCAGCCTGGGCTCAACGGTTTGAGGAACGTGGACTGCCGATCATCGGCGATGATATCAAATCCCAGCTTGGCGCCACCATCACGCACCGCATCCTGACCGACCTGTTCAAAAAGCGTGGCGTTAAACTGGAACGCACCTACCAGCTCAATACCGGCGGCAATACCGATTTCCTGAATATGCTCAACCGCGCCCGGCTGGCTTCAAAAAAGAGATCCAAGACCGAAGCGGTTCAGGCCGTAACGGAGAAGAGACTGGATGACCATAATATTCATGTCGGACCCAGTGATTACGTACCCTGGCAAAAAGATAATAAGATATGCTTCATTCGTATGGAGGGGAGGCTTTTTGGCGACGTCCCCATGAATTTGGAACTTCGCCTGTCCGTAGAAGATTCCCCCAATTCAGCGGGCGTAGCCATTGATGCCATTCGCTGCATCAAGGTTGCCCTGAACCGTGGTCAGGGCGGCGTATTGCATGCGGCTTCGGCATATTTTTGTAAGCATCCACAGCATCAGCTCACTGATGACGAGGCCTTTCACCGGTTGGAGGAATTTATCGAAGGTTCGGATCCATGCAGTGCCTGATCATTGCGGCGGGTGAAGGCCAGCGGCTCAGGCAGAAGGGCGAAAGCAAGCCTTTGACCCCTCTCATGGGAATACCGCTGATCGAACGGGTTATCCAGACGGCCAGAGAGGCTGGGGCAGATGATTTTTATGTGGTGACCGGGTATCGCAATGATCTGGTGGAGACCTATCTGAAAAGTCTGGCCAACCGTATGGGGCTGCGGATCACTACCATCCTGAATGAGGAATGGCGGAAGCAGAACGGCCTATCCGTGCTCAAGGCCAGGAGATATCTGCATGATCACTTCCTGTTGTTGATGACGGACCATATCTTTGATCCGTTCATCGTCCGCAAGCTTGCCGGTCATGCCTTGGACGAAGGTGGAATCTCCCTGGCCGTAGATACCGATATCCTGAATCACAGGATTGATATTGAGGATGTCACCAGGGTCAAGGTTGAACATGGCAGGGTCCTTGCAATCGGCAAGGGGTTAAAGGAGTTCAATGGTTTTGATACCGGTATTTTCCTGTGCACGCCGGCGATCTTTGATGCGCTGGCCCGCTGCAAACAGGAAACCGGCGATGTCAGCCTGTCTGACGGTGTTCGATTGCTGGCGGCGGACAAGCGGGGCAGGGCCATGGATATCGAAGGCAGGTTCTGGATTGATGTCGATGATCCGATCGCCTTCTGGCGAGCCGAAAATGCCCTCACGGAAAGGTCCTGAAGCGACTGGATGCGTGAAGCCTATCAGGAGCATGGATACACGATGCAGGCGATTGCGAATTATGCAGGATTGCACCATTCTAGGGTAAGCCGTTTGATCAAGGCAGGAGATGATAATATGCGAAACAAGACTTGACTCCTTTTCTCTGACCCCTTTTCTCTTACTTGGTAATGGCAAACGTCGCGGGCTTCGGGTGATCTATTACTGGCGCAAGCATGCGGGTGAAATATGGATGCTGACCATCTGCCAAGGCAAAACAGAAAAATGCGCCAGCGCACATATTGAAAGCGCTGAAGGAGGCGATTGAACATGAGTAAGATGACTGCAGCGGAACTGGAAACACGGGATGCCGAACGTGATGTATGGCAGGGAGCCCTGGATAGCGTGAAGGTTATTAAAAGCGGTAAAGGCAAGCGGCATGTGGTGATGCTGCCGAATGTTCAGGCGATCCGTGAAAGCATGGGTTTAAGTCAATCCGCCTTCGCCGCCATGCTGGGCGTAAGTTCTCGCACGCTTCAAGACTGGGAACAGGGACGGCGCAAACCTTGCGGTCCGGCGCTGAGTTTGCTCAAAGTGGTGACTGCCAAGCGGCCTGATGCAATCCGTGAGGCGATAGCTGCATGATTAATCGAGCGAAATGGTACAATGATAGACCCCATATTGCATTGAGCAGGATGATTGCAACTTAATCCCGAATGGAGTAATGTAATGTCATTGACATCAAGCGAGGTGATACAATGTCCCAAATAACAGCGCGCCTGCCGGATGAGATGGTTGAAGCCATCGACCATGCAGCACAAACATTACAGCGTTCGCGGGCGGATATTATTCGCAAGTCCATCGAACATTATCTGGAAGATTTCGACGATTTGAATACGGCTATTGATCGTTTGCGTGATCCGGCCGATGAGGTGCTGGATTGGGAACAGACCAAACGTGACCTTCTCGCTGCAAATTAAATCTACTGCGTTCAAGGAACTGAAACGCATCAACAAACCGGAACGCATTCGTCTCATTGCTGCCATAGATCAGCTTCCCGCGAATCCGTGGATGGGAAAATCGCTAAAAGGCGAACTTTCCGGTCTGCGCCGGATCAGGGTTGGAGATTATCGGGTGGTGTATGAGATTCACGAACAACAGGTAGTGATTCTGGTGGTGCGAATTGCTCATCGGAAAGATGTTTATCGCTAATGCGATAGAGTTTATGAATAGTTCAGGTTAACAGAAACAGGGGGTGGTTTGTTAAGCGCTTACATAATAAATGAACTACTCGACAAGTTAAAACGGGTCGAGGTTTCCGAATCTTGCCTGACGGGCCTGATTCCATTGATACAGGTTATATACCAGCATGCCCCAGAAGTCCGCTCTCAGGGTGGGGTGCAGTCGCCTGGCGATGGAGTGCAAAGAATAGAACCCCTTGTGTAGCCCGTTTACCCGGCTCACCAATTCGGCAGGCGGCATATTTTTAGGCATGAACTGGCAGTTCATACCGGCGAGCTTGTTCAGGTTCTCCTTATCAATGAGCCGCCCGGCCTGTTTCAATTCAGCATAGATTCCCGTGCCCCGTCTTGGGTTCAGAATATTGAAAAACGCCATCGGCACCTGATTATCTTCCAGATACTGCAGCGTTGCGTCATAAACCGAGTCCGATTCCGTATCCCAGCCAAAGACAAAATTCAGCGAGTAGCTGATACCATGATGGCGCAGGTTGGCAAGCGCCTGATCATAATGACCCACTCTGTTCTGCCGCTTTTTCATGGAGCGGATGGTTTGTTCATCCACGGATTCCATGCCCATATTCAGGTGCAGGCAGCCCGAGGCCCGGGCCAGCTTCACCAACGCGGCATCGGCACAGTAATTCATTGGCCAAAGACTGGCCCACTTGATTTTTAGCGGTACAAGTCCCTCCAGTACCAGCTGGCAGTTGCGTTTGGTGCCGGCAAAAACCGAATCGGCAAAAAACACCACCCGGCTGCCCAGCCGCTTCACATAATTCAGCTCCTCAACCAGTTCCTCAATGGGACGTGAACGGAATTTCCTGCCGTAAAGAATGGTTTCCTCACAGAAATCGCAGCCAAACGGGCAGCCGCGCGTGGTCTGTACCTGAAAGACGCGCGGCCATGGATAATGACTGAAATCAACCAGATCATAGCGCGGCATCGGCAGACCCCGCATGTCTGGCAACGGCTGTTGCCGGTACACCTTTTTGAGCCGTCCGGCCGCGGCATCGGCCAGCATCTCCGGCCAGATTGCATCGGCTTCACCGATGGCATAGGCATCACAATGGCTGGCCACCTCATCGGCGTAAAAATAGGTATGCGGCCCGCCCATGAGCACAGGAACGCCCCGCTCACGATACGCCGCGGCAATTTCATAGGCGCGGCGTGAAAATCGCGTCCATACGGTGATGGCCACGACATCACAAGGCGCATCAAAGTCCACGACTTGAAGCCGCTCATCAATGATTCTTACCTTCCATTCAGACGGCGTAAGACCGGCAAGATAGGGCAGGGACAGACTCATCAGCCGGCGCTTGTCTGTCTGAAACAGCCGGCCATCAGTGGTATAGGTGGTTGGCTGAATGATGCTAAGCTTCATTGCCATCTTCTCTCATAGCCAAAGAATGCCACCTAGATCCTGCAAGTGATCGTGCGTGCAGAGTGTAAGACATTGGTTGAGCTGG
>CAZQZF010000069.1:0-9557 GCA_964597745.1 uncultured Zetaproteobacteria bacterium | reverse complement strand
ATCATCTGGAAGCTGGCCGGGAAGCTCAGCGTACCGGCGGCGCGGGCGATACAGACCGGGCCATCTTCCAATGGCTGCCGCAGGACCTCCAGCACCCGCCGGGTAAACACCACCAGTTCATCAAGAAAAAGCACCCCGCAATGAGCAAGGCTGACCTCGCCGGGTCCCGGATGGGTTCCGCCGCCGGTGATAGCGACATCGGAAGCGGTGTGATGGGGAGAGCGAAAGGGAGGAATGGTTGACATCGGCGGTCTGCCTGAAAGGCCGGCAACACTGTAGATACGGCTCACAGCCAAACGCTGCTGAACCGTCAATGGAGGAAGGATCCCGCTCATGCGTCTGGCCAGCATGGTTTTACCCACGCCAGGCGGGCCAATCATCAGCAGGTTATGCCCGCCGCCGGCGGCGATTTCCAGAGCCCTTCTGGCTTGCTGCTGACCGCGAATATCTGCCATGTCAGGGGCGGACTCGGACTCGATCATAGTCTCTGTCCCTGCGGACGACACGGGTTCAAGCAGATGCTGACCGGTCACATGACGAACGGCCTGCATCAGATTGTCGGCTCCCAGGGCATGAATACCTTCCAGGACGCATACCTCTCTGGCATTTTTGACTGGAAGAATGACATCCCGGAATCCAGCCTGTTTGGCATACAGACAAAGCGGAATCGCTCCGCGCACCGGATTGAGCCGCCCGTCAAGCGCCAGCTCGCCAAAGATGAAGGGCGTGGCGCCCCCGATCCTGACCTGGTGAGAAGCAAGGAGAAGGCCCATGGCCACGCCCAGGTCAAAATGCGTCCCATCCTTGCGCCGGTCCGCCGGCGCCAGATTGACAGTAATTCGTTTGAGGGGAAAGTCGAAACCGGAATTCAACAGGGCTGAACGGACACGGTCACGAGCCTCGCGCACCGCCGCGTCAGGCAAACCGACCAGGGTCCATGCTGGAATACCACGGGAAAGATCAACCTCAATATCCACGGGCTCCGCATCCATGCCACACAATGATGCTGAGTCAAGGCGAGCTAAAATTACTTCCCTCCACAGAGGCGCGAAGACGCAAAGAAAACCAGACAGGGAAGAAAGGCCACTTCAACTCACCTCAAGAATGCACAAGGAGAGAAAACGGATTAAATTTACTTCTTTCTGTGGTGGTTTTCCTGAAGTGATGATTGTGGACATCCCGTTAGGACTGGGCTTCCAGGGCCTTGATCCTTTCCTCCAGTTCACTGATCTGTTTACGGATCTTGGTGAGCAGGGCCTCCTGCACCTCCATCTGTTCGCGAGTGACAATATCAAGATTCTGAAAAGCCGTTTCCAGTACTGACCGAATCTGGGATTGCGCCTCTGCTTTTACATCTCCAAGGCGTTTCATCCCTTCGACAATGGCATCAGACAGTTCGTCCATAACAGTTTGATTGACCTTCATCCTGCCTCCTTTTAAATATTTGATAGCATGGAATCTACGGAGGTATAAGGATGTGCTGCCAACATTGATGATGCAAGCAACGGATTGAAGCAGGGGAAATTCATGAGAGGATTTCCCTGATTAGGGCTTCTGTTCCATAACACCCCGGATATACGCCTTATCCCCTGAAGGCATAGAAATCCGGAGCCATCCCTTTTTGCTGCTGGATGTCAGGTTTACCGGAGATTTCTGACAATACCAGCCAATAACCGGCTGTTTCAGATCAGGCCTTTTTCTGACGGGTAAATAATTCGTCAAATCCGGAGCAGCATTCGGAACCACGGTTTTCACCTGCTCATGAAGCACATTGATCACGGCCATTTCAATGGATTCCTGTCTTATCATGCCCTTGCGAATCTTGATATATAGCGTGCTAAGCATATCTGTTTCACGCTTCAACTCCATCTTCCCGGTGAGGTCCTTGTTGCCAAAATCTATGACATAGCCGGAGCTGATTTTCTCGACGATATTCATGCCAAGATCCATGCTGTGAAGACTCCGCTGAATGGCAACCAGGGTTGGTTCCACTGACAGTGGCAGGCTGACCTTTTCGCCGCTAAATACATAAACCGTGCTGTCGACCACGGAAGAAGGGATGGCGCTCACCACGGACATGATAGTGCAGGCGGAAATCAGGGGTAGTACGGATAAAAGGCTTAGTCCAATAATCTTCCTGATATGCATTCGATCCTTATCTTCCCCATTGAAATCCGTTGTCAACGGACTGGTTCAAATGATCTAACACACGGTTCACTATAAATTCAACCATATCTTCAATGCAATCCGGCTGCTGGTAAAACGCGGGCATCGCCGGCATCACAACGGCGCCTTGACGGGAAAGTGCTAGCATGTTTTCCAGGTGGATTGACGACAGGGGCGTTTCCCGTGGTACCAGAATGAGTTTCCCCGCTTCCTTCAACTGGACATCCGCAGCCCGCTCGATTAAATGATCCGAGGTCCCCGCGGCGATTCTGGCCAGACATCCCATGGAGCAGGGAATAATCACCATGTGGCGGATGCCGCCGGAACCGGAAGCGGTAGGAGAAAACCAGTCATTGACTCCATAACAGGATAATTGCGTGGAAGACACGTCCAGGCGGTTAGCCAGCAGTTCCTCGGCCTCGCAGGCTTCAACGGAAAGTTCGATCCCGGTCTCATGTCTGAGCACAATACGACCTGCATCCGAAACAAGAACGTGCTGATATATCCCCAACCCTGAAAGCCTTTGAATCAGGCGCAGGCCATATGCTGCGCCCGATGCCCCGGTCATGGCTACAATGATTTCATGGCTTGCCATATCTGTACGTCTCACATACTGAATCGCTGACCTAAGTATATTCGCCTTGCATCAGGGTGATCAATAATTTCAGCCGGCGTCCCCTGAATAATAATTTCTCCCAGATTCATTAAGTAGGAACGGTCACAAATGGACAGGGTATCACGGACATTATGATCGGTGATCAATATTCCGATACCACGCCGCCGCAAACCGGCAATGATCGCCTGAATATCTTCGACGGCAATGGGATCAACACCGGCGAAGGGCTCATCCAGAAGCAAAAACCGTGGCTTGGTCACAAGCGCTCGAGCGATTTCCGTCCTCCGGCGCTGACCGCCGGACAGGGTATACGCCTTTTGGTGCTGAACTGCCTCGATACCCAGATCAACAAGCAATGCTTCCATCTCCTCCTCAATAATTTCAGGCGGCTTCTTCAGGGACTCAAAGATGGCCAGCAGGTTTTCACGTACTGTAAGATGCCTGAAGACGCTTGCCTCCTGCGGGAGGTAACCAATGCCACGTCTCGCTCTCCGATGCATGGCAAGCGGGGTGATATCCTCCCCGTCCAGATGCACGCTGCCGCTATCCGCCTTGATCAGACCACACACGATATAAAAGCAGGTTGTTTTTCCGGCCCCATTGGGTCCGAGAAGGCCGACGCATTCACCGGAATACACATCGAAATTTACATCGTGGACAACGTACTTCTTCCGGAAGCTTTTATTCAAGTTTGCAGTAAACAGATGATGCGTGGTATTCAATTGCTTTTTCCTGGGCCAAAGAGGGGAAGCCGATCGTCGCTCACGAGTTTTGCAATTGGCTCACTGTTTAAGGTTTTATTCATGGGGAAAGCTTTTGCAGATCATCGGAGGACTCTATATGCACTCGCACCCGCTCCGAATCCCCTTGCAGGACCTTGATCGTATCCTTGTTCATGTCGTACACGATCATTCCACCCTGAATGCTCCCCCCTTTCTGGGTGATCTCCGCATGACCAATCAATTTTACAATCCCCTGGCGATGATCCATCAGGGCCTGATCGGATCTTCCCTGCCGATCTCCCATACGCATGGTGACGTTTCCCTGCGCCTTGGCGCTGGTAAGTCCCTGAGTTAGGCCGGTTTGATTATAGTGGGCAATAATTTTGTCGGCATGCAGCTCAAAATCGCCTCGATTGAGTTTTACCGACCCCGAAAAAATAGCCTCCTGCTTCTTTTGGGCTATCTCGAGATGATCGGATTCGATCTGAACGGACTCAGCCCAGGTCAAGCCGGGCAAGGCAAGGGAGGTCGCAAGCATGACGAGTACGGTCCGATATATGAACGAAGTATGGCGTCGTATCATCGCTTGACTGGCCAATGGTCTGCACTGTCATCCCGGATCCATACTCTTTCTTCAACAAGTACATGTTGTCTGTTTCTGTCAATAGTCATGTTCTTTCCCTTTGCGGTAATACCGGGGCCATTTAGCTGAAATTGCGCAGGCATATGAATCAAATCACGATTGATATCATAAATCAGCACTTGCCCTCGCAATTCCCATTGGTCATAAATAACAACCACGTCATCCCGAAACCGGATTTCCCGTTTTGTTGTATCAACAAACGCCTTCCGGCTCCGAACAGGCACTTTCACGCCATCGCCGGAAAACAGATCCAGCTCCGGGACATCCAACTCCAGATTGCCATCCGGGTTCTGGTTTGCGGATTCAGCCTGCATCCTCCAGAGCAATCGGTCACCTTTCCGTTCAACAAGCAGGGGTTTATCAATCTGCGTCATTGCCTTATGGGCCAGCTCCGGAGCAACTTCCAGATGGGCTGGTTCACCAAGCCATAGTAAAATTCCCGCCATGGTAAGGCTACCAGCAGTCAGAGCCATAAAGAACCATTTTAGCCAGGTTAGAATCAGGTGGACCATCCGCAGAGAACTTCCGAAATGCCATAAGGACGTTCGATGACTTCCTGCCAGGCGCCAACCGCCAGAATAAGGCCTTCAATCGCCTGTCTGACGGCGCCGTGACCTCCGGAAAAGTCAGAAACCCAGTGTGCGCGACTCAGAATAGCCGGATGCGCATCGGATGGCGTCATGTTTAGTTGACACATCCGCATGGCAGGCAGATCCACGATATCATCCCCCATAAATGCGCAGCAATCGGCATCCAACTTTGCCATGCGCAACAGATCATTCAATCCTTCCTTCTTATTCAGGCTCCCCTGCACAACAAGACGGATCCCAAGCTCTTTTGCCCTTGCATTGACTGCGTCTGAGGTTCGACCGGTAAGAATACCCACCTGAATACCCGCACGCTGGGCCAGTTTGACGCCATGGCCATCTCTTACATTGAACATTTTATGCTCTGCTCCGGCGTTGCCAAGGATAACCCGGCCATCGGTCAATACGCCATCCACATCCAGAATCAGCAGCTTTATGTTGCTGGCGCGATGCATAGGGAATGTCTTATAGCCCGATTTCACGCCACGCCAGCCTGTAATAGATCATGCATATGCGTAGCGCCAATAATGTCTCCCTCCGTATTGACAACAAACAACACGGTAATCTTATGCTCTTCCATCAATCTCAATGCCTCGGAAGCCAGACGCCCTTCATCAATACACTGAGGAGCCTTGTGCATAAATTCACCAACGGCGCACCTGACATCGACATTCCCGGTTTGCAGGATCCGCCGAAGATCGCCATCACTAATACAGCCTGAAAGCCGGCCATGATCCATTACGCCGGTAATACCCAAACGGCATGCTGTCATGGTTACAATGGCATCGGAAAGTGGCGTTGCAATATCCACCAAAGGCAACCCCTGACCTGAATGCATCAATTCCGAGACCGTGAGGAATCGTTTTCCCAAACTGCCCGCCGGGTGAAACCTGGAAAATTCCTCAGGTTTCAGACCACGTTGCTTCAATGTCACCACAGCCAGTGCATCACCTAGCCCCAGAGCCGCGGTTGTCGAAGCGGTAGGGGCAAGGTTCAATGGGCATGCCTCTTTAGAAACAGGGATGTAAAGTACCATATCCGCATGCCGGGCAAGGGTGGACTCTCTATTGCCGGTAATGGAAATCAGCGGGATTCCAAGTCTTTTAATCGAAGGAAGAAGACCAAGGACCTCTGCCGTTTCTCCACTGTGCGACAAGGCCAGGACGACATCAGAACGGGTAATCATGCCGAGGTCCCCATGCTGTGCTTCCGCCGCATGGACAAAAAAGGCCGGAGTCCCGGTTGAAGCAAAAGTGGCTGCGATCTTTTTGGCGATTATCCCCGATTTCCCCATACCGACTACGACCAGACGGCCACGCAACGCAAGGATACATGCGACAGCGTCTGTAAAATTGTTATCGATGGAGCGTCCTGTTTCGAGCAACGCCTGTGATTCCGTCTGGATTACATTTCTGCCATCCCTCAGCCATTCTTCAACCTCAGTCACTGGGGAACCTCTGAAATCTCATTCAGGGCTTCCTTAGTTCCAAGCTACAAGCGATGTACTGTGCACCAGGCGGACCAGTAAACGGGAAGACATTTCTTTAAAGCGCCTTTTATCGCCATCTGGAACAGGATGGGCCGCCGGACTTCGCACAGCCAGGGGATTCACAGCCCGTCCTCGAATGTGAAACTCGAAATGAAGATGTGGGCCGGTGGCCAGTCCGCTCATTCCAACGTAACCAATTATCTGACCCTGTTTCACCCTTGCCCCCTTCCGGATGGCTCTCGCATACCGCCTCAGGTGGGCATAGACAGTAGAATAGATGGAATTGGCGTGACGTATCCTGACATAACGGCCATACCCTCCTTTCCACCCCTTATAAACGACCCGGCCATCTCCGATGGTATGAACCGGCGTTCCTGATGGGGCCGCGTAATCTACGCCTTTATGAGCCCGCGTGTAGCCCAGAATGGGATGTTTGCGTCTCATGGAAAAGCGAGAGGAAATGCGAGAATATTTTACCGGAGAACGCAGGTAAGCCTTTCGTAAACTTCTGCCTTCCGGCGTAAAATAATCTGTTTTTCCAGATAGCAGGGTGAATCGCACCGCACGATAGGCCATCCCCTGATTAATAAACTCAGCGGCAAGAATAGTCCGGTCAAGCAGCTTGCCTCCGTGATCAAAGCTTTCATCCAGGAGAACCCTAAATCGATCGCCATTGCGCAGATCCCGGGAAAAATCAATATCCCATGAAAAAATATTGACTAGTTTCATTGTAGTACGATCATCCAAACCTACCTGGGCGGCAGATGTAAAAAGACTACCCTCAATACTGCCCTCCAGGCTTATAATTCGGTTACTGGCTTGGCGAGGCTCAAGAGTTACCAACCAGCCGTCTGGCGTGGACGACAGGTGCAGCTGTCTGTCCGCATCTATCTGATAGAATACCTGTATTCCATTTGCTTCCGTACGTTTGATCCATTCATTCCCCGCCCGTAACCGGCGCAGGGAATAAACTCGTTCACATGCATGGATGATCCTGGCTGCTTCACTTGCCGAAAACCCGAGTTTGGCCAGGACTGTTTGGGACGTATCGCCGGTTCTGAGAAGCACATGCTGTTCCTGCGGGGACTGGCCACGATCCAGGATGCTGGCGGGCAACCATTCATCCAGAGACGAGGATTTGATGTCGGCCCGCACATTCTGTCCACTACCAAAAAACACAAAATAGAAGGATAAACAGATAGTCGTGCCAACGATTAATCTTGCCCGCCAGCTCATAAACAGCATCTTCAGCGAAGGCTCCTTATGAACCTTCATGAGGATGAAATCACGTGCAAAATCCATTCCTCTCATGGTTGAATCATCCAATGGATTTCCATAGATGTCAAAGACACCCTCTCATCCACGGGGCTGGGTTAATATCTCTGTGGACATCAGCAACAATCCGTGAATGATGCGAATGTATGGCAGATCGCTTTTTGAGCATGGGATTTTTCATCCCGAATTTTGCGAATAGCCTGCGAGTGACAATGATGTCTAGGCCTGAATTCACATGGTTAGGGCTACAGCCTTATCATTTTGTATGGAACCAAATGCGTGTTCTTTCAAGTCAGCTTGCTCAAGGGAAGGCTTGCGAGAAGATTTTGAGTTGTGAACACCTGCCAGTATTTACCACAGGCAAAAGGGGCATCGACAACAGAATGATGTTGCCGGATATCCCCTTTGTGCAAACAGACAGGGGTGGGGAAACAACATTTCATGGACCGGGACAGCTCATGCTTTACCCCATTATCCACTTGCGTTCCCACAAACTTGGCATACGCGATTACGTTCATCTTTTCGAACAGTCCTGCATTGATCTGTTAGCAGTTTCCGGTTTGAAGGCATCGCGCAAACATGGCCTTCCGGGTGTCTGGATTGGAGATGCAAAGATCGCGGCAATCGGCCTGCGCGTCCGTAACGGAGTTGTCTATCATGGTATGGGGTTGAATGTAGATGTTTCGTCGCAATACTTTAATCTCATCCATCCTTGTGGCTCCACTTTTCCCGTCACAAATATCAAGGCGCACCTTGAAACCGCGCCACGGATTTCCTCACTTGCGGTCGAATGGAATGCTCATTTTATGCGCCTGCTAGACAGGTAGACTCAATCATTTACAGCCCTGTAACAAGCCGCTAAGGTTTGCCGCCTTTTTCTGGGGATCTGTATTTACCACTAAAAACCTTCGGAGGTTTATCATGGCTTTGAGCCAAAAGAATTTGACCCAGTTCGAGAAGCAACTTCGCACTTGGCGTAACGAACTTGAACAGGGATTGAATCAAACGATACATAGTCTGCAAAAGGAGCAGGCTGGAACATTTCCTGACCCCACGGACCAGGCCAGCGTGGAGACTGATCGCAACTTTGACCTGAGAATTCACGATCGTGAGCGTAAACTCATTAAGAAAATTGATCAGGCCCTGAACCGTATCAAGGTAGGAGATTTCGGAATATGCGAAAATTGCGGCGCCAATATCGGCACCAATCGTTTGCAGGCTCGACCGGTTACAACCTTTTGTATTGACTGTAAAAAGGCGCAGGAACATGAGGAGCGCACACTGACCGACTAATTTTGATGACTTTGTCACAAGTCATCATCGCGCCCACATGTCTGCGTGCAACGCACAGGCAGATGAATGGGCTCTTTACGACTTTATCAATTTTGATTGTCTGTTTTATGGAAATTCAGGCTGGCTGAACGATTACCTTTCCATCTAACCCAGGGGTTTCTTGGGTTTCAATCAGTTCCTCTATAGCCCAGGAGGATTCCTCAGCCAGCAGGCTTTTGACCAGCTGAATGTTCATTTCATGTCCGGACCGTTTTCCCGCGAATGCCCCGGCAATGGGGTATCCTGTAAGGCTTAAATCACCTACTGTATCCAGAATTTTGTGGCGGGCGCATTCATTCTCATAACGCATCCCGCTTTCATTCACGATGCGAAAGGCATCAAATACAAGGGCATTTTCCAGTGAACCTCCCCGGGCCAGGCCTGCCTTCTGCAATGCCTCAATCTCATGCAGAAACCCGAATGTGCGGGCCCGGCTGACCTCGCGCGTATAGGGCTGCCTGGAAAAATCAATGCTGGCTTCCCGATTGCGGAGCATGGGGTGATCGTAATCAAGATGATAGCTAACCCTGAATCCAGCGGATGGATAGATAGAGCAGCGTTTGGCGCCATCCTCAATACTGACGGTCTTTTTGATCCGCATGACCTTCTTTGGCTTGGACTGATCCTTAATGCCCGCACACTGCAGTAAAAAGACAAATGGCCCTGAAGAACCATCCATAATGGGGACTTCCGGGCCTTTTATATCTACATATGCATTGTCAATACC
>CAZQZF010000068.1:0-9601 GCA_964597745.1 uncultured Zetaproteobacteria bacterium | reverse complement strand
GCGCGATCATCACGACGATTCATGAATAGTGCAGGCTAGGAGCCTGTCGGACTTATGATCAATTGACTGCGTCTGCCTGCCGGTAGATAGACGGCAGGCAGGGCGGTCCGAAATGCCCAGCTTCCCCGTTACATGGTCCGGACCAGCTATTTTTGCACAGCCTTGCGGAACGCCCGGTTGATCCGTTGCCGGTTCTTCTCGGCCAGTGATTTCGCATCCTGGGCTGTCCGCAGCGCCTGTTCCGCTCTTGCTTGTGCTGCATCCGCCTTGCTTGCGGCGGCATCGGCCGCCTGCTGCGCCTGGGCGGCTGCCGCCTTTGCCTGTGCGGCGAGAGCATGATTTTCATTGGCCTGTTGAATAGTGGCACACCCGCCTGTCAGCATGGCGACGGCAGCAAGCACCAAGGGTGTTCTGAAGAATCGGTTCATTTTTTCCTCCTTGAATGAGCCATACGATCGATTTTGAACCAGACAAATCGAAACGCGGCGATGTGATGTACGCGATATTTTTTAAGTATAGCATTCCTGGAATGTATCTGCGAGCCGGGGTGGATGAAGTGGGGCGTGGGCCGCTGGCGGGCCCCGTGGTCACTGCCGCTGTGATTCTTTCGCCGGATGATCCGATGTGGGGGCAATACCGGGATTCCAAGAAGGTTTCCGAAATGAAACGCATTCGGATTTATCACCATATCCGCAAACATGCGATTGCATATTCAACAGCCTTTGCAACTGTGGAAGAAATTGACCGCCTCAACATTTTACATGCGACGATGTTGGCCATGCGCCGCGCCGTTGACGGCCTGAATGTCAGGCCATCAACGGTGTTGGTGGACGGAAATCGTGTTCCGGATATGGCGTATCCCGTCGAGGCGGTAATCGGTGGTGATGATTCGGTGCAGGAAATTGCCGCCGCATCCATTGTGGCCAAGGTGGTTCGTGATCGCCTGATGCAGCGGTTGCATTATCAATATCCTGTCTACCAGTTTGGCAAGCACAAGGGCTATGGAACCAGGGAGCATCTGGAGGCGTTACAAATACATGGTCCCTGCCCATGGCACCGGCGCTCATTTCGACCAGTGTCAGAGGCAAGCATGTAAGAAATAGATATTCTATACGACAAAGAGTTAAATTCAGTCCGGAGAGTCCATGCGGGACATTATTCCTTGATCCATTCCCTCCCCTCACTCCAGGAGTTCCGCATTCTCTCCGGATTGTTTTTCCTGTTGAGTCCATAGCCAAAACTGCCGGTTGAACATAGATTCATGCCTATGCCCGGCTCCACTGATCTTTCCATGCATACGCCCATGATGCAGCAGTATCTGCGAATCAAGGCTAATTATCCCGATTGTATCCTTTTTTATCGCATGGGAGATTTCTATGAGATGTTTTTTGAGGACGCGGAAGACGCCTCAAAGATACTCGATATTGCCCTGACTAAACGCGGCAAGACCAACGGTAAGGCCATTCCCATGGCCGGCGTGCCATGGCATCAGGCCGAACCCTACCTCGCCCGTCTTGTGGACGCCGGCAGACGGATTGCGGTATGTGAGCAGATGGAACCGCCTGATGGAACCAAAGGACCGGTCAGGCGCCAGGTTGTCCGGGTGATTACGGCCGGAACCCTGACTGAATCCACCCTGCTTGAAAACGAACGCAATGCCCCGTTGGCAGCCTTGTTCAGTAACAGCCATGGTTGGGGCCTGGCGGCGGTGGATCTTTCCTGCGGCCATTGGCATCTTGTTGAAGGGACCTCGGATGACGAGTTGGCGGAAAGGCTGGACATCCTGAATCCAGCTGAATTGCTGCTGATGAGTGATGCCCCATCTCCCCTGCGGGAGATCCCCGTTCAGCATCCGGGGGACTGGAGCTTTTCCCCGGCAGTGGCATCGGAAAAGGCATTGTCCGTATTTGGAGTTCAGGATTGGGAGTCTCTAGGTCTGAACGGGCATTCCATGGCGGCTTCCGCCCTGGGCGCCGTTCTCGCGTATCTGGAGCAGACTCAGAAATGCCGGCTTGATCATTTGCAGTTACCGGTCTTCCATGAAGAGCATCGGGGTATGCGCATTGATGCGCGCACGCGCCGTAATCTGGAATTGCACCAGGATCTGGCCGGAGACAGGAAGCGCGGATTGATCTCGGTGCTGGATCAAACCCGGACCCCGATGGGCGCCCGGTGTCTTCGTGACTGGATGGATCATCCGCTGGCCGATTTGGCCCGGATCACGGCCCGGCAGGATGCTGTACAAAGCCTGCTTGAGGATGAAGATACGCGTCAGCGTGTTTGTCATGCCCTGAAACAGGTGCGTGACATGGAGCGTATGCTGTCCAGGTTGGTGCTGAATCGGGCTTCCCCGCGCGATTATCGCGGCATAACGAACTCCATGCTCGCATTACCGGAACTTGCGGCTGCCATTCAGGGGCGAAGTGGAGTATTTACCGGCTTGTGTGACGCCATGAAGGGCCTTGACGAGTTGGGAGAATACCTTGACCGCGCCCTTGTGGAAACACCGCCGCAGCATGCCAGGGATGGGGGTGTTGTCAGGCCCGGTTTTGATGCCGAACTGGATCGTTTGAGCGCCCTGGCCAGAGATGCCAATGACTGGTTAATGGAGTACGAGCGTAAGGAGCGTGAACGGAGCGGCCTCGCCAATCTTCGCGTCAAGTACAACAAGGTATTTGGTTATTTTATTGAAATCTCCAGGGCTCAGGCCGGCAAGGCGCCGCCTGAATACGTGCGTAAACAGACTCTGGTCAATGCCGAGCGGTTTACGACCGATGTTTTGCATCGTTTTGAAAGGGATGTATTGGGCAGCAGGGATGCCGCCCTGGCAAGGGAGTTATCGTTGCTTGGAGAGCTGCGTCAGCAGTTGTGTAGCCAGGCGCATAAAATCCAGGTGGCCGCCCATGCCGTTGCCGAACTGGATGTGCTGACCTGCTTTGCCAATATCGCCATGGATTTTAATTATGTTCGCCCGGAGATGCATGCCGGAAAGGAGCTTAGCATCGCCGGTGGGCGGCATCCACTCGTGGAACGGTTCATCCCGGCCGGAACCTTTGTGGCCAATGATACGAACATGCACATGCAGACGCGCGGCTTCATGCTTCTTACCGGCCCGAATATGGGCGGAAAGTCCACCTATATGCGGCAAGTGGCCTGGATCATCTGGTTGGCCCATACCGGTTGTTTTATCCCCGCGGAAAATGCCGACATTCCTGTATTGCGCAGGATATTCACCCGCATAGGGGCGAGCGATGAGCTGGCCGCGGGACGTTCAACCTTCATGGTGGAGATGATGGAGACTGCTGCCATTTTAAACCAGTTGGAGGACAGGTCACTCGTGATTATCGATGAGATCGGACGGGGGACCAGCACCTGGGATGGCCTGGCCATCGCCTGGTCCGTGGCTGAGAAACTGATCGACGCACCGAATGTATTCAGCCTGTTTGCGACCCATTACCATGAACTGACCAGCCTTCCGGATCACCATGAGCGGGCATTCAACGCCTCGGTTTCCGTCCGGGAATACAACGGAGAGGTCATTTTCATGCATCGAATCGTGGATGATGCCGCTGATCGTTCCTATGGTATTGCCGTGGCGCAACTCGCCGGCATTCCGCCCGGCGTGCTGAACCGGGCCAGGGAGCATCTGTTTCGACTGGAACATGAGTCGGAATTACAGGCCGAGTCCGGCAAGCCTCAACTCGGACTTTTTGCCGAGGCGGAACGAAATCGAAGTCAGGAAATAGATCGGGCCATGCAGGCCCTGATCATGCGGATGACCGAACTGAATCCCGAGAATATGCGCCCGATTGAGGCCCTGAATGAACTGGATCGCCTCATTGATGAGGCAAAAAAGATAAGTGATCAGGTTCAGGGTTCACGGTTGGGTAATGATGCAACTTGAACAGCTTGAAACGTTGAGGCTTGTCAATGGACTCACTCGCATCCCGGGCGGCGCGCCCGCCAGTAAAAAAGGCGGGGCGTATTCATGAGTGAATATCAGGCCAATGCGGCCAACCGGCTTAAGGCATTGCATGGCGAGATTGCTGCTATGTTTCAGCGGCAGGCCAGCGGTTCCGCCATGGTCCGGCACCTGTGCAAGGGCGTAGATGAGATCGTGCAGAACCTGTGGCAAGCCTGCTCAGGTCCGGCTTCGCAAGAGGTGGATTTGCTGGCCGTTGGCGGGTACGGGCGTGGCGAGCTTTGTCCGTATTCGGACTGGGATCTCTGGTTTCTATTGCCGGGTCAGGCCGATGCCGGGGTTGAAGAGGATATCGTGCGGTTTATGTATGTCCTTTGGGATCTGGGTGTTGAGGTTGGTCACGCGGTTCGCACCATTGATGAAACGCTGAAACATATCCGTCAGGACTGGGATTCGGCGACGTCCGCCATCGAAGCGAGGCTGTTGTGCGGCAACGGGAATGCCTTTGCGATTTTCAAAAAAAAGCTTAAGAAAAAAACAGGTAAAAGAGATCGGAAGAGCTTCATTCGGGCAAAACTTGAAGAGTTTGAGCAGCGCCGCCTCAGAATGGATACCGCCTTTCTGATGGAACCCGATATCAAGGTTGGAAAGGGGGGGCTGCGTGATATTCAGGCTATTTTCTGGATGGGGCTGGCTTGGTATGACGCCCCGTCTATTCACAGCCTGCTTGCTCTGAATGTTATTTCGAACAATGAATATCAACAGCTTCTGCGTGCGCGGGATTTTCTGTGGCGTTGTCGTGTCGGCCTGCATCTTGAAAATAACAATGGGAACAATCGCCTGACATTTGAATCCCAGTCTCATCTCGCCGAGGTCATGGGATTCAAGGACCGGGGGCGCCGTCCGGCAGTGGAAGGGTTCATGAAGCGCTATTTTATGCATGTTGGGCACGTAGCTGATCTGTCCGACATGTTTGTTATGCACTTTCAGGAACAACTCAACCCCCGGAGATTCAGCAGACGAAAGGATATAGGCGACGGATTTTATCTTGAGGGAAACAAATGGGTTGGAGTTCAGAGCGAGTCCATTTTTTCAGAGGATCCCCTGCGCCTTTTGCGGATCTTTCATGTCGCTCAGCAGGGGCATCGACGGCTGGACAGCAACGCCCTGCGAACCATCCGCAAGAATACTCATTTGATTGATGCCGATTTTAACAGGAAACCGGAAGTCTCGCAGCTGTTTCTTTCCATCCTTCGCGGTCAACGAAACATCGCCTGGGCCCTGAAGGAGATGAATAATACCGGCGTACTTGCCCGTCTGATTCCGGCCTTTGGCAGGATCATTGCTCAGGGGCAGTATGACCGCTATCACGCCTATACGGTGGACGAACACAGCATTCGGGCTGTTGCGGCATCACGTAAATTCTGTCTTGGGCGCACGGAAAAGGATAGGTTCCCTCTTGCCTGCGAGCTGATGTCACAGATCAAGCGGCCGGAATTGCTGTATCTGGCCCTGCTGTTTCATGATTTGGCCAAGGGGAAGGGGGTGGATCATTCCAGGGCTGGCGAAACTCTGGCGCGCAGATTCTGCCGCCGCCTCGGGCTGAATAAGGATGATACCGAACTGGTCGCCTGGCTCGTGCGCAATCATCTCTTTATGGCGATGACGGCCCAGAGCTCGGACCTGGGTGAAGATTCCGTTATTGAGACCTTTGCCGGCAGGATCGAGGACGTCGAACGTTTGAAATATCTGTATCTGCTGACGGTGGCCGATATCTACGCGGTCGGGCCGAATATATGGAATGACTGGAAGGGGTCTCTGCTCAGGGAGTTGTATTATGCCTCCGAGCAGGTGCTTCTTACCGGGCCGGTTGCCGGTAAACACATTCAGGCGCGTATTCGAGCGCGTATTGAAAGCGTTTTGAATGCCGCGGAAGACCAAGAGCGAACGCAACTCTCCCAACTGTTAAAAGCACTTCCGCTTAGGGCGCTGATTCATTTTCCGCCTCTGCAATTGTTGGCCATTGGCCGCTTGATGATTCGCGGCAAGGATAAGCCCGCCGTGGATGTGTATATTGATATCATCCGCGGTGAGACTGAAGTGCTGATTCTGGCCAACAACCATGAAGGGTTGTTCGCCAAGCTGACAACTACCATTGCCCGTGGCCATGTCAATATTGTGGCTGCAAAGGCATTCGATCTTGGCCATGGCAGGGTTCTTGATGTGTTCCATGTGCAGAATGCCCGCGGCAGGCCGCTGTCCGAGGAGTATGATCAGCAACGTCTCCTGAAACGCATCGAGGCCGTGCTGATGGGCGCCCCCCCCGAAATTTGTGTTTCAACGCTGAAACCTCACGTCTTAATGAAACGAGTGCCTGTTTCAGTTCATGCCCTACCCTCGGCTTCCAGCAGACAGACAGCCATCGAAATTGTGGCCGCCGACAGACCTGGCCTGCTGGCCCAGCTGGCGGTTACCATAGCCGAGCAGGGGATCAATGTTCGCGGAGCCTCAATCTCAACCTTTGGGGAAAAAGTAGCGGATGTCTTCTTTTTGACGGATTCGGAAGAAAAACCGCTGTCCGATGAAATGACGGGCCATCTCTGTGAACGATTGAAAAAAGTTGCCGTTTTGCCGGAGGAGACATGAGTCTGTTTAATTTTCGCCATCATCAAAAGCCCAAACAGGAGTTTGTTCTGGCACTGAGTGGAGGCGGGGTGCGGGGGCTTGCCCATCTGGGGGTTCTTGAGGCTCTTGAAGGACAGAACTTGAGACCTGCCGCAATCGTGGGCACCAGTGTTGGCGCCCTGTTCGGGGCAATGTATGCATTTGAGCCTGATATCGTTAAAGTTCAGGCTCAGGTTCTGAACTACATGAATTCCGAAGCATTTCAGGACCTGAATGTTCCCAGTTTTACCGCCGACGGAGCCGGGGAGGAAGATAGCTGGCTGGATCGGCTGGGGAACGCCGCCCGACTGACAGTCATGTATACCCGGGCTATTACCAGTCCCTCAGTGGCCAATACTTCGGCCCTTATCCATATGGTCCAGACACTCTGTCCTCATCCTGATATCTCCGGGGCAAGGATTCCCCTGTATGTCTCGGCAGTACGCTTTCCAGGCGGCGAATGTCAGTTGTTTTCCAAAGGCGATCTCCCCCGTGTCATTGCGGCCAGCATGGCTATTCCTGGCGTCTTTGATCCAGTGGAGATCGATGGCGCGCGGTTTGTTGATGGTGCCCTGGCCGCCGAAATCCCCGCCCTTGAGGCGCGAAGTATTACCGGGGAAGATCAACTGGTGGTGGCCGTCAATACCGGCAGCCGGCCTGATCCTGAAGAGGAACCCTCGAACGTTATAGCGGTCCTGGACTGGGCGACCCGAATCAAGGCCCTGTATCTTCGCCGCTATGAAAAACAACACGCGGATGTCCTGATTGAACCGCTGGTTGGATACACCCAGTGGAACGATTTTTCCAAACCGGAACAGGAAATCAAACGGGGACGTGAAGCGGCTTTGGAAAAGATGACCGAACTGAAGCGCAGACTGGGCATCGAATCCAGTTGAGACTGGATCGGGCCGTCATTCTGGCTGCGGGGGTTGGCTCACGCCTGAAATGGCTGACCGCGGGCCGGCCCAAGGCATTGATGCCTGTCGCGGGCATTCCCGTCATTATTCATATCATTCGAAGGTTGAGTTCACAGGGGATCCATGATATCGCCATCAATGTCCATCATCATGCTGAAAAGATTGTGGAACGGCTCGGCGATGGTTCACGCTATGGGGTGCGGCTTTATTTCAGCCGTGAGGATCATCTTCTGGATTCCGGTGGCGGCGTGAAAAAGGCGCTGACCCTGTTGCCCGGTGATGGCCAATTCGTGGTCCATAATACCGATGTGTTTTCAGACATTGATGTGAAGGCGCTTGGCATGATGATCCGTAAAAATGAAGCAACCGCCTGCCTGGCCCTGGTGAACAATCCGCCACACCATCCCCAGGGAGATTTTGGTTTGCAGGGTGGCAGGGTGGAGGCCAGGCATCCGTCCGAGCCCTCTTATACCTATACTGGAATTGCTGTGATGCACGAGGATGTCTTCAATGACTATGCCGCCGATACGCCGTTTCCTTTGAAGACCGTCTTTGATGACCTTAAACGGCAGGGAAAACTATGTGGGATCTTGCATCAAGGCATGTGGCTGGACATTGGCAGGCCTCGAGATTGGATCAATGCCTCGTATCTCGTAAGAGACTAATATGAAATCCGAACGCATTTTAATGTGGGCCATGCTCACGGCCATCATGGCCGGTGGTGTTTCCGGTTATGTCCTGGGTGAAAAAATGGCGGTGGTAGGATGGCTGGGGACGCTGTTTCTCACAGCCCTTAAGATGCTCATTGTGCCATTGGTGGCGGCCAGCGTGATCACCGGCGTGGCAGGGCTGGGCGATATCCGGAAACTTGGCAGGATGGGAGGGCTCAGCGTTGCCTACTATGCCGTCACGACATTAATCGCCGTCGCCATCGGTCTGATTATGGCCAATCTGTGGCACCCCGGCGTCGGCGTGCCCCTGGGAGAGATGCATTCCGTGGCGCCGAAGGCCGGCGATGTGGGCATTACCGATCTAATTCTCTCCCTGGTGCACCCGAATATCATCGCCGCCGCCGCCGAGATGAAACTGCTACCCATTATCGTCTTCTGTATCGTCTTTGCCGCGGCGCTCTCCACGCTGGGTGAGCGCGGTCGGCCGGTCATCGCCTTTTTCGACGGCCTGAACGAGGGGATGATGAAACTGGTGCACTGGTTGATGTGGTTTGCACCTGTCGGCGTCTTCGCCCTGATTGCCGCCAGGCTGGGCGCTGCCGGCGGCGGCGAGGCCTTCCTGGCACAGCTGGCCGGGTTGGTCCGATATGCGCTGGCCGTAGTCTCCGGCCTGCTCGTCCATGCCTCCTTTTTGTGTCTGTTGCTGGTAGTGCTGGCAGGGAGACAGGTGTTCGTCTATCTAAAACATATGGCCACGGCCCTGATAACGGCATTTTCGACCGCCTCATCGAGCGCTACCCTGCCGGTGACGATGGATGGCGTTAAAGCGGCCGGCGTGTCCGAGCCGGCCAGAAGGTTTGTGCTGCCGCTCGGAGCAACCATCAATATGGACGGCACGGCGCTCTACGAGGCCGTCGCCGCCCTGTTTATCGCTCAGGCGGTGGGGATTGATCTTTCGTTCGGACAACAGTTAGTCGTGCTGTTGACGGCAACCCTGGCGGCTATTGGCGCCGCCGGCATACCCGAGGCGGGGCTGGTGACCATGGTGATCGTTCTGCAGACGGTCGGTTTGCCATTGGACGGTATCGGTCTGATCCTGGCTATCGACTGGTTTCTGGATCGATGCCGCACCACGGTCAATGTCTTTGGCGATGCGGTTGGGGCGGCGGTCGTAGCCCGCTTAGATCAAACTACAGACAGTTCCTTGACGGATTAGGCAGGTAAACAGGGTCTGTTGGCGGCCCTTAAAGCGAATCACAAAAAGGCAGGACAGCCGTTTGGACGGGCTTCAGTCCGCCCGCAGGGTGAGGGGCATGGATGCCCCGAATCAAGAGCTTGCGCCATGTGGGTGCTGCCAACTGAGGATTCCAGGTTTATAGGCAGGGCTATTGAATCAAGCTCTTGTATAGTCTGGTAACTTCATTAAC
>CAZQZF010000067.1:0-9707 GCA_964597745.1 uncultured Zetaproteobacteria bacterium | reverse complement strand
GTCTGTGCGGACATAACCCGCGTACGTTTCTGCGGCGAATCAGTCAAAAGCGACTGAATGAAATCGCCGGCGATCGCGCCTTCCTGGCCCTGTACAATGGTGTGATGTCGGATTATGACACCTATAAAGAGGATAATCATCAATGGTTTCATGGGACCTTCGAGGATGCCGATGAGCATCTGATAGCCTATTTCTCGGCCGAATTCGGCCTTCATGAATCCCTGCCCATCTATTCCGGGGGTCTTGGCATTCTTGCCGGCGACCACTGTAAGTCCGCCAGCGATCTTGGCCTTAATTTTATCGGCGTAGGGCTTCTCTACCGGCATGGGTATTTCACGCAGCACATCAATGCCCAGGGTCAACAGATTGCCAGCTATCTGGAAACGCGTTTCGAGGATTTGTGCATCGAGCCCGCATTGGACGAGAGGGGGAATCCCATTCTCATTCAGGTTGAGCTTCCAGGGAGAAACCTGGATCTCAAGCTTTGGCGGGTCAATGTCGGACACATCCAGATGCTGCTCCTTGATGCGGACGTCCCCTCCAACAACGAGGAAGATCGAAAGATTACTTATCAACTCTACGGTGGTGGACTGGAGAATCGCATCAAACAGGAAATCTGCCTGGGTATCGGCGGCGTCCGCGGTCTGCGCGCAATCGGGGTCGAACCGACCGTATGGCATATCAATGAGGGTCATGCGGCATTCAGTCTTCTGGAGCGGGTGCATGAGAAGATGAAAGAGCATGCCCTGAACTTTGATGAAGCGGTGGAAGCGGTGAGGTTCTCCAGTATATTTACGACTCACACGGCAGTCCCGGCAGGTCATGATATCTTCCCCCTGGAACTGTTTGAGGGCTATTTTGCGGGGTATGCCAAAAAGGCGGGAATGAACATGGACAGTCTGCGTCAGCTTGGCAGTGGAGATTTCGGTCATGGCAGCGGTTTTAATATGACGGCGCTGGCGCTGCGTGGATCGGGTTACCAGAATGGCGTGTCCAGGTTGCATGGCGAAGTGACCGCCAGGCTGTGCGGTCCGCTCTGGCCGGAAGTGCCTGCCAGTGAAAACCCGATCTCCTCAATTACCAATGGCGTGCATGTAAGCAGCTGGCTGGCCCCGGAATGGATCTCATCCTTTGACCTGCATCTCGGCGGCCAGTGGCGAAGCCACCTTCTTGACCCCGAGTTCTGGCAAAAGATCGAGAACATTCCGGACCAACTGTTCTGGAGTATCAAACAGACCAATAAACAGCGGATGCTGCAATATCTGCGTGAGCAACTGCTAAGGCAGGCCAAACGGAATGGAGAGAGCGAAGAACTGGTCAGGGAGATGACTGCCTGTTTTGACCCGCGCACGCTGGTGATCGGATTTGCCCGGCGTTTTGCGACCTACAAGCGGGCCACCCTGCTATTCTACGATGAAGAAAAATTAATGGAACTCATCAATAATACAGATAAGCCGGTGGTCTTTCTCTTTGCCGGCAAGGCACATCCCGCGGATCATCCCGGCCAGGAGCTGATCAGGAGGATTCATCATATTTCCAGGAAGAAGGAGTTCATTGGTAAGGTCATGATGATTGAAGGATATGATATTACCCTGGCTCGTTACATGCTCTCCGGTGTGGATGTATGGATGAATAATCCCCGCCGTCCCATGGAGGCAAGCGGCACATCCGGTATGAAGGCAGCCATGAATGGAGCGCCGAACCTGAGCGTTCTGGACGGCTGGTGGCCTGAGGGATATGAAGGTGATAATGGCTGGGTGATTGGTTGTGAGCACGAACTTGGAGATGAATGGCTGACCGATGAAGAAGACGCCATCTCCCTCTACCATGTACTCAAATATGATATCATTCCTACCTATTACAGGCGTAATGAGAGCGGCTTCTCCGACGATTGGGTTCGTGTGTCCAAACGCGCCATGATCAGTTCCATTCCCCACTTTAATACAGATCGCATGGTCTCCGATTATGCCAGGACATTTTATGTGCCGGCGTCCAGGAGGGGTAGGGAACTGAGGCAGGGAAAATTCCAGCGCGCCAGGGATCTGAGCCAGTGGAAGGCCAAAATACTCAAGGCCTGGTCCAATATTTCACTAAAGCAGATTGATTCCGCCCCTGCTAATTGCCATTGGAAATACGGTGACAAGATTATTCTGCATGTACAGGTGTGTCTGGATGGCCTGTCAGCGGATGATGTATGCGTGGAGGCAGTCATCAGTCGACCATCAAGGAAGGGTGACTACAAGCAATACAGCGCCATCGAGCTCCAGCATCTTGGTGATGGAAAATATGAAGTGAACCTTCATCCCGATGATACCGGGAATTTTTCCTATCAAGTGCGGATGTACCCGATTCATAAAGACATGACCCACCCCCACTCCCTGGGTCTGATGACCTGGCTGTAGTTACTTTTTTATAACCTTGTCAAAGGCCAGAACGGATGCGCCAAGTAAACCGGCATAGTCCCCCAGTGTGGAGAGAGATAACCGGACCTTGCCTCGCATGGGAGGAATGAGGCCATCTTCCAGGGCTGAGTGCATGGGCGGCAGCAGCATGTCCCAGGCGGAGGTCAGGCCGCCGCTAATGCTGATGTTTCGTACATCCAGGAGCTTGACGGTGTCGGCCAGTGCTTTGCCAAGATAGGCTCCAGCCTCTTCAATAACTTTTCTGGCTGAGGCATCGTCATCCAGGGCAAGCCGGTGTACATCTTCCGCGTCTTCCACCTTGTTGCCGCTTAATTCCTCATAGCGGGCGGCTACCGCGGTCGCGGACGTATATTTTTCCAGACATCCCCTGTTGCCGCACCCACATTGACGCCCATTCTTTTCCACCTGCAGGTGGCCAATCTCCATTGCCATGCCGCCATCGCCCGGATAGGGCTTTCCCTTCACAATCAGACCGCCGCCAACTCCAGTCCCCATGGTGATATGAATGAGGCTTTCGTGTTCCTCGCCACTGCCGAAATGAAACTCGCCGATGGCGGCTGTCAGGGCATCATTCTGGACTAACACGGGAAGTCCGAGCTGCTCGGACAGGTATGAAGAAAGATCAATATTTTTCAACATGGGAAGGTTCGGGGAAGAGACCAATAGGCCGGAAAATCCCTCAAAGAAGCCGGGAAAACCGATGCCGGCCGCTTGCGAATCCGGGAATTTCTTCTGCATATTCCTCAGTGGGATCTCCAGCTGTTCAAGAACCCATGCCTCCGCCTCTTTCAAGTTAGAGAAGGGAATGTCCGACAAACATGCCTTTTGTTTATGGCGATCGAGGATGCATCCATGACGGTCCACAACGGCGACTCGAATATTTGTGCCTCCGACATCGGCGGCCAGTACAGTGCGTCTCATCTTGTCCTCTCCTTTACAATTCCTTCAGATCGGCATACACCTTTGCGTACTTTTTTGCGGACAGATTCCATGAAGAGTCCCGTCGCATGGCTCTTCCTCTGATTCGCGCCCAGACAGAAGGTCTCCTGAAGACGGAAATTGCATGTTCAACTTTTTCATGGAAGGGAAGCGGTGCATCCCCGGCAAATGCAAAACCTGTTGCTTTTGAAGGGGACTGTCCATAATCAATTACGGTATCTTTAAGGCCGCCGGTGGCACGCACTATAGGGACGCAGCCATAACGCATGGCAATCAACTGGCTCAGGCCGCAGGGTTCAAATCGTGATGGCATCAGAAACAGGTCAGAGCCCGCATAAATTCCTCTGGCAAGCGGTTCGTTAAACCCGGCATAAAAGGACATCTGTTTCGGGTATCTTTTGGAAAGTTCCAGCAAGCTCCTCTCATGATCTGAGTCGCCGGATCCCAGGACGGCCAATTGATAACCGGACTTCATCCAGGCGGGGATATTATCCAGAACCAGATCCACGCCTTTCTGTTCAGTTAGTCTGGAAATCATGGCAAGTAGAGGCGCATCGGGATTCAGGGTCAATCCAAGTTCCTTCTGCAATGCGGCCTTACAATGTTGCTTTCCCTGTGTCTTTCCGGCCTTGAAGGTGCAGTCAATCATGCCGTCCGTATTGGGATTCCAGCTCTCAATATCAAGGCCGTTGACGATACCGATCAGTTTATGCGCGTGCTCCCGCAGAAACCCTTCAAGGTGACAACCATACTCGGCCGTGAGAATTTCCCCGGCATAAGAGGGGCTGACAGTGGTGATTTGATCGGCAGCCATGATGCCTGCCTTCATACAGTTGATCCGGCCATAATACTCCATGCCCGCCGGATGAAAGGCACTGGCCGGGAGGCCAAGCCGAGTCATCCAGGCAGCAGGGAACACGCCCTGGTAGGCAAGGTTATGGATGGTGAAGACGGTCCGCGCCCTGGCAATTTGAGGGAGGTGCCGGTATTGCTCGTTGAGCAGTAGCGGCAATAATCCGGTCTGCCAGTCATGACAGTGAAAGATATCCACGGCCCGTTTATTCAGGCATGCCGCCTCCAGGGTCGCACGGCAAAGCAGGGTAAAACGCAGCGGATTGTCCATATACTCGCCGTTCTCTGATCCGTACAGGCCATCACGATCAAAGAGATCATCCTGTTCCACCAAAACGAAACGCAGGCCGTTCACTTCGACCTCATGCAGTGGAACCATGCGATGTACGCCATCAATAAAGATGGGAATTTGGTGTTGCATGGCCTTCACCTGTATACCGCTGGCCGAGATGTGCCGGCGATAGTATGGCAGGATGACCTGGACATCGTGCCCGCGTTTCATGAGAGTATATGGGAGGGATCCGACGACATCGGCCAATCCGCCTGTTTTGGCCAGAGGCGCTGCTTCCGAGGCAACAAAAACAATGTGCATAATTGATTTCCTTTCAGCTGATCTGAATTTTGCACCCTATTATGTCTGACCTAGATCCTGCAAGTGATCGCACATACATAGCACAAGCTCTTGATTCATCTGGACTATTGAAAAAACACTCATCACCAATAAGGTGACAACGTGTTTTTTCAATACGCCAGCTAAACCAATATCTTACACTCTGCACGCACGATCACTTGCAGAATCTAGGTCAGAGGTCAAAACCGCAGCCATTGACGAAAAATTCGACCTTGATTTTAACCCATGAATTTGTATGTTGCCCGCAACTTTTCGCTATAGAGGATAATATGAAAAAAGATACAAAAATCACCAAGAAGATGCTGATAGGCAAGGCCAGACTGCTTGGCCTTAAAAAGGTGAAGCGATTACGCAAGGTTGAATTGATTCACGAGATTCAGACTGCCGAAGGAAACCGACCCTGTTTCCGGCAAATTCCCGACTGCATGGTTTCTCCATGCATGTTTAGGGGTGAGTGCATTCCACAAGCGTGATACGGATATTCTCTGCATGCATCATGAATCTCCCGCCATCCGACGGGAGGTTTTTTTTGACAGCGGGTATTTTACAGCAGAATCTTTAGCCTGAGTCTTTCATGAAAGATGCGAGAATCGTGGCCGGGTAACAAATGCGATGAACAGCACTGCACTGAGTTTTCTCATCTATACGCTGGCAGTGTTCGCCTTCGGCATCTACAGCGCACGCTATGCCAGGCGTTCCAGCACGGATTTCTTTCTCGCCGGTCGTGGTCTGGGAGCCTGGGTGGCGGGTCTGTCAGCCTCGGCCTCGGCGGAGAGCGGGTGGGTAACCCTGGGGCTGGTTGGCATGGCCTTTCATACCGGCATGGGCGCCTTCTGGGTACTCCCCGGCACCATCATGGCTATTGCCTTCAACTGGCTGGTGCTTGGCCGCAGGTTACGTACCTACGCTGTGTGTCATGATGCAATTACGCTACCGGATATATTAGCCGCGCCGTACTCAGGAAGCCCCGCAATAGCCATACGCTGTCTGGCTGTGGCCATTATCACCGTCATGCTCATGGCCTACGTGGCCGCACAATTCACGGCTGCTGCCAAGACCTTCGAGGTAACATTCAACTGGTCATATCTGACCGGGGTGGCTGTCGGAGCAGCTATCGTACTGGTGTACACCACATTGGGTGGCTTCCGCGCCGTGGCCTGGACGGATGTGCTGCAATCAATTCTGATGATCGCCGCCGTCACCATCCTGCCATGGGTGCTGGTTCACCAGCTTGGCGGTCTTGAGGCCATGTGGACAAAGCTGGCAGAGCAGGAGGGTACGCTCACCAGCTCTTTTGCAGGCAGGGCGGGCCTCGGTCTGTTCGGATTTTTTGCCCTGTGGTTTGGGATTCCCTTTGGCTATCCTGGTCAGCCACATATCCTGGTCCGCTTTATGGCCAGCAGGGATGAGCAGGCGATCCTGCGCGGCGCCGTTATTTCCAATATCTGGGTGTTTGTCCTGTTCACAGGCGCCGTACTGCTTGGCGTGGCGGCTCGCGCCTATTACGGCGAGTTGCCCGATGCCGAAAAGGCACTGCCCATCGCCGCTGTTGATCTGCTGCCCGGCTGGCTGGCCGGTATGATGATTGCCGCGGTGATGGCGGCGGTATGTTCTACGGCGGATTCACAACTGTTGGTAGTTGCTTCAGGCATCAGCCACGATTTGGTCAGCCGCATCTTCGGATTTGAGGCCGGCGAAGCTACAATCCTGCTTCTGCATCGTGCAACGGTCCTGGTGATCGGGCTTGCTGCCGTGATGATTGCCGCCTCTCAAAGCCGGGTAATCTTCCATTTTGTACTTTACGCATGGGCGGGGCTTGGAGCCGCCTTCGGCCCGGCCCTGATTCTTATCCTTCTATGGCGGAAAACGACGGCATGGGGAGTGCTCACCGGCATGGTTACGGGATTTGCCACAGCCATTCTGTGGGTGGAAATACCGGCATTGAAGGCCATTTGCTATGAGATGCTGCCGGCATTTTTCGTGGCGTTTGTATCAGTGGTGTTCGTAAGTCTGTGGACCCGGCCGAAAAAGTAGGATACTGACCTTAGCGCAGGGTGGCTCCCGGATGGCTCAAATGATAGAGTCTACCCGGCAGGGAGGAGCATATGGCGGATTTAATCCAATCAAGCGCCTGGCAGGCCTTGAAGGCTCACCAGCAAAAGCTGTCAAAGATCCATATGCGTGATCTGTTTAAGCAGGACCCCGGCAGATTTGAGAAATTTTCTACCCGTTTTCAGGACATCCTGCTCGATTATTCAAAGAATATCATTACCGAGCAGACGATGAAGTTGCTATTTGAGCTGGCTGATCAGGCCGGTCTTCAGGAGTGGACCGGGCGCATGTTTAGCGGCGAGAAGGTCAACAATACGGAGGATCGCGCGGTCCTGCATATCGCCCTGCGTAATCGCTCCAACAGACCGATTATGGTTAACGGTGAGGATGTCATGTCCGCCGTGAACGGGGTCCTGGATCGTATGCGTGTGTTCACAGAGGATGTTCGCAAGGGGTGCTGGCTGGGTTGTACGGGCAAGCGTATCACGGATATCGTCAATGTCGGCATTGGCGGTTCCGACCTGGGGCCTGTGATGGTCTGCGAGGCGCTTAAACCGTTTGCCAAAGAGGGGTTGCGTGTGCATTTCGTCTCCAATGTGGATGGCACCCAGATTGTCGAGACATTGAAGGGGTTGAGCCGCGAAACGACCCTGTTTGTCATTGTCTCCAAAACCTTTACGACCCAGGAAACGATTACCAATGCAAAGACCGCGCGCGACTGGTTTCTGACCCGCGGCGGTACCAAGGCTGCGGTTGCCAAGCATTTTGTCGCCGTTTCAACCAATGCCGAGGCCGTGGCGAATTTCGGCATTGATACCGAGCAAATGTTCGAATTCTGGGACTGGGTTGGCGGTCGTTATTCCCTGTGCAGCGCCGTCGGGCTTTCCATTGCGCTTTATATCGGCATGGATAATTTTGAAAAGCTTCTCACCGGGGCGCATCAGATGGACGAACATTTCCGATCCACGCCCATGACAGGGAACATTCCGGTCATCCTGGCTCTGCTTGGCATCTGGTACAACAATTTCTGGGGGGCTGAATCCCACGCCATCCTTCCTTATGATCAATACATGCATCGTTTTCCAGCCTATTTTCAGCAGGGGGATATGGAGAGCAACGGTAAACGGGTAACGCGTCATGGTGAACCCGTGGATTACTCGACAGGGCCAATCATCTGGGGTGAACCGGGCACCAACGGTCAACATGCCTTCTATCAGCTCATTCATCAGGGAACGAAAATGGTTCCGGCTGATTTTCTGGCGCCAATCGATACCAAAAATCCAATTGGACAGCATCACATAATCCTGCTTTCCAATTTTTTTGCCCAGACCGAGGCCCTGATGCTGGGCAAAACCGGGGAGGAAGTTCGTGAGGAGCTGGAGGCTGAAGGCCTGAACGGGGACAGGCTGGAGTTTATCCTTCCGCACAAGGTGTTTCCTGGAAACAGGCCGACCAATTCCATCCTGTTTCAGAAACTTACGCCGGAAACGCTTGGCTCTCTGATCGCGATGTATGAACACAAGATATTTGTTCAGAGTATCATCTGGGATATCAACGCATTCGATCAATGGGGCGTGGAGCTTGGAAAACAGCTTGCTCGCAGGATACTGCCTGAACTCTGGCATGATGACAGAGTAAGCAGTCATGATGCCTCAACCAACGGATTGATTAATTATTACAAACAGAACAGAAGGGAGTGAATCGTTCCCACGAGGCGGAATCGGCAAAAATCAGGGGATCAGAAAGAGCTGGTTCGATGGATCTCTTAAGGGAAGGTGAGGGCCAGTGATAGCACTATTGGAGAAGATGTTATGATTATCGGCGTACCCCGTGAAATCAAAAACAATGAATATCGCGTTGCGTTGGTGCCGGCTGGAGCCGATGAGCTTATTCTGGCCGGACATCAGGTCCGTATCGAATCCGGAGCCGGAGTCGGCAGTGGCATTCCCGACGAGGAATATCGATCCGCTGGCGCTAAAATCGTAGCTCGAGCCGCTGAGGCCTGGAATTCTGATCTGGTCCTGAAGGTCAAGGAACCGCTGCCAGAGGAATATCCTTTTCTGCGAGAGGAGATGATCCTGTTCACTTTTTTACACTTGGCCGGGATGCCTGATCTGGCCAGGGTTTTGCAGGAAAAGAAATTGTGCGCCATAGCCTATGAGACTGTTCAATTGCAAAACGGGCTCCTTCCCGTCCTGGCCCCCATGAGCCAGGTGGCGGGAAAAATGGCGGTACAACTGGGCGCTGCTTTTCTGCAAAGGGAAAAAGGCGGGATGGGTATATTACTGGGGGGCGTACCCGGAACCAAACATGGGCGGATTGTCATTATCGGAGCCGGAAATGTTGGCATCAATGCCGCCAAAGTTTCCTACGGCCTGGGGGCACAGGTGATTATCATCGATACCAACCATGCCCGTCTGACCTATATTGATGATATTTTTGATGGTAAAGTCGTGACCATGATGTCCACCCGGCGCAATATTGTCGAGGCCTTGTCCACCTGTGACATGCTGGTCGGGGCGGCGTTAAATCCTGGCACCAGGGCGCCGCTTCTGATTGACAGGGAAATGCTGAGATCCATGAAGAAAGGCAGTGTATTCGTCGATGTGGCAATTGATCAGGGCGGGATCAGCAGGAGCAGCAGGCCGACCTCTCATGCCGATCCAACCTATGTCGAGGAGGGCGTCATCCACTATTGCGTTCCTAATATTCCGGGGTCCGTACCGGCAACCAGCACCTATGCCCTGTGCAATGTGACCCTTCCATATATCCGCCAACTCGTCTCAGGTGATCTGGAGGATGTGTTGCGC
>CAZQZF010000066.1:0-9713 GCA_964597745.1 uncultured Zetaproteobacteria bacterium | reverse complement strand
GAGCTTGGGGAATACCCTGGCTCCTACTCTACCGGTAAAACGTCTTGTGCATTTTACAGACATTAAGAGACTAAACACCTGAATCCCGAATCCTTCATGCAATATGCGGGTTAGGAATCCGTCAAAAGAACCAGATTATCCCGGTGAATGACAGCCGAAAAATCCCGATAGCCTAATTTACTTTCAAATAATGCGCTGCTCACGCCCCTGATCTTTGACAATTCATCGGTGTTATAATTGGAAAGCCCCCTGGCAATGAGCCCGGAAGGTCCTATGATTTCAACACACTCCCCCTTGTCAAAAAAACCTTCTATCCTGAGGACGCCAACGGGCAACAGGCTACTGCCATGCCGGGTAAGGGCGGTTTCCGCTCCCTGATCAATCCAGAGTTTGCCAAGCGGCTTCAATAACTCGGCGATCCAGTGCTTGCGTCTGGATTGTCTGTCCTCTCCGCATAAAAATATTGTTCCCACTTCATCACCCAGCATCAATCGCCTGAGGCCATCTTCCCCATGGCCATTGATGATAGCCACCGTCACACCCCCTCTTGTCGCCATGCGTGCGGCATGGAGTTTAGATAACATGCCGCCAGTACCAAATGGACCTGGTCCGGCGCCTGCCATGGCAAGAATATCCGGGGAAATTCTTTCAACGACGGATAATAGCCCGGCATTGCGGTTCACCGCGGGATCGGCTTCATACAATCCATCGACATCCGTCAACATCACCAGTAAATCGGCATCAATCAACAGGCTGACAAGGCCGCCAAGATTATCGTTATCGCCAAATTTTACCTCCTCCACAACAACCGTATCGTTCTCGTTCACGATAGGGATGAAACCGGCCGAGAACAGTGTTTCACTTGTGTTGCTGGCATTCAAATAACGCCGGCGATGTCGAAGATCATCCTTGGTGAGCAGCATTTGAGCTACTTTAAGTCCCTTGTCCGAGAATATGTGTTCGTATGCATACATCAACGACGGTTGCCCGGCGGCGGCGGCCGCCTGTTTTTCGTGTACCGTCAGATTACGGCCAACCCATCCCATATGGATCCGGCCCAGGGCCACCGCTCCGGATGATACGATCGCAACATCAATCCCCTGTGAGCGCAGGGCGGACACATCATCCGCCAGACGTTGGACCATGGTATGCCGAACACCGTTTTTTGCATCAGCAAGCAGTGAGCTTCCCACCTTGATGACAATACGCCGCGCCTTATCAAGGTCAGAACGATTCCTGATCATTTTACAGGGCGGCCAGAACAGACCGGTTGGAATGGTCTGCGTTGTTCATCTTTTGCAATTGCTCATATATAGTGAAAAGCAAGGCATCCACTCCCTGACCGGTCACCGCTGAAATACACAATACCGGCAGCCCAAATTCCCTGACGGCATCTGTCGCCTCCCGTATTGCCTTTTCGTTTAAGGCGTCAATCTTATTCAGCACAAGCAAGCGCGGTTTGAGAAAGAGGGACGGACTGTAATTCTTTAGTTCCAATTCTATATCGCGCACCTGCATGGCAACTGTGCGGGATTCCATGCTTGCGGCGTCAACCAGGTGAATCAACAGCCGCGTCCGTTCAATATGCCGCAGGAAACGGTCCCCCAGCCCCTTGCCCTGATGAGCACCCTCAATCAGACCGGGAATATCGGCTACCACGAAACCGTCTGCATCGGGCATCCTGACCAGGCCCAGTATCGGGGCCATAGTCGTAAAAGGATAATCGGCAATTTTTGGTTTTGCATTGGAGATTCGCGCCAACAGGGTTGATTTACCTGCATTGGGAAGACCTACAAGTCCAACGTCGGCCATGGATTTCAGCTCCAGGGTTCGCAAACCGCATTCGCCCTCCTCTCCTGGTTGCGCATACCTGGGCGCTTGATGCGTGCTGGTGGCGAAATGGCTGTTGCCGAGCCCGCCACGACCGCCACGGGCCAGGAAAAAACGGGCGCCCTCATGATCAAGATCGGCCAGCAGTTCGCCATACTCATCTTTGATTACTGTACCTACGGGCACTTCAACCATAATGTCCGCGCCATCCTTTCCATGCCGGTTGGATCCCATGCCAGGCTGCCCGTTTTTTGCAAAAAGGTGTTTACGATAATAGAGGTTCAACAGGGTCTGTTTGCCCTTACTGGCAATCACAATGACATGACCGCCCCGGCCGCCATCCCCGCCATTCGGCCCGCCCCGCGGAATAAACTTTTCACGGCGAAAGGAGATGCAACCCGGCCCACCCTTGCCAGCCCGCACCTCAACCCGGACTTCATCAACAAAACGCATGGTAACTACTCAGACAGATAGTAAGGTTCACGGTTCAACAGTGCGGGGTTGGATATCACGGCGGCGGCGCACGGATTCCGCCAGCTCATTAAGAAGCTTCTCGCTATCCTCCCAGCCTATACAGGCATCGGTGATACTCTGACCAAAGACCAGTTCACTGCCTGTCGCCACATCCTGTCTACCGGGAAGCAGGTGACTTTCCGCCATGACGCCAATGATTCTTTGATCTCCTACTGCAATCTGGCCGGCCACATCGCGTCCCACTTCCAGCTGACGCTCATATTGCTTACGACTATTGGCATGACTGAAATCAATCATGATGCGGGGAGAAAGCCCCGCCTTCCGCATCTCTTCCGCCGCCAGGTTGACGCTGCCGGCATCGTAATTCGGCTCCTGGCCCCCGCGCAGAATGATATGACAGTCATCGTTGCCGGTGGTGGAAAAGATGGCGGACCGCCCCTCCTTGGTTAGAGAGAGAAAGTGGTGCGGATGGGATGCGGCGCGGATGGCGTCAATGGCGATCCTCAATCCGCCGAATGTGCCGTTCTTGAATCCCACCGGACAGGATAGGCCCGAGGCCAGTTCCCTGTGTCCCTGGGATTCCGTCGTACGAGCCCCTATGGCGCCCCAGCTAACCAGATCGGCCATGTATTGGGGGCTGATCAGGTCGAGAAACTCGGTGCCGGCCGGCACGCCAAGTTCGTTAATATCCAACAGAAGCCTGCGCGCCAGTCGAAGGCCCCTGTTGATCTGAAACGTACCGTTGAGATTCGGGTCGTTAATCAACCCCTTCCAGCCGACGGTGGTGCGCGGTTTCTCAAAATAGACTCGCATCACGATCATCAGATCATCATGCAACGCCTGACGAACCCGGAGCAGCCTTCGCGCGTACTCCATGGCGGCGGCCGGATTGTGGATGGAGCAGGGCCCCATGATCACGATCAGGCGGTCATCCCGGCCGTGCAGAATTTCATGGATGACCTGCCTGGCCGTAAAGGTCGTTGCCGCGGCGCTTTCGCTGATTGGCAGCTCGCCATGCAGCAGTTCGGGAGGGATAACCTCCTTGACGCCCCGAATGCGCAGATCATCCGTTTGATATTTCACGATTGTTTCCTTTTAAAGTTCCTTTACCAGAAATGATTCCCGCCTGCCTGAGCAGCGCATCCACGGTGGGTCCGCGCCCGCGAAAGTCTCGATAGGAGGCCATGATGTCGCGGCTGCCGCCGACGGCAAGCAGTTTGTCTCGCATGACGGCAGCTGTTTCCGGATCAAAGATACCTGCCTCTTCAAACGCGGCAAAGGCATCGGCGGCGATCACCTCGGCCCACTTGTAGCTATAGTAACCGGCCGCATAACCACTGGCGAATATATGAGTAAAACTGTTCTGAAACCTGTTGAAGGCAGGCGGGATCAAGACGGCCACCTCCCTGCGCACGTCATCCAGCAGATCCTGAACGGTCCGGTCGCCCGCCGGGTCATAATCCGTGTGCAGGAGAAAATCAAACAGGGCCAGCTCGATCTGCCGCAGCATCCGCATGCCACTCTGAAACGTCTTCAGGGATTGCATTTTTTCAAAGAGACTGTCGGGCAATAGCTCTCCCGTCCGATAATGGCGGGCAAACAGTCTCAGCGCCTGGCGCTGCCAGCAATAATTCTCCATGAACTGGCTCGGAAACTCTACGGCATCCCAGGGCACGCCACGAATTCCCGAGACGCCAAGCGTCTCCACCCCGGTGAGCATATGGTGGAGGCCATGGCCAAATTCGTGAAACAGCGTAATAACCTCATCATGCGTCCACAAGGCGGGGGCATTGCCAACCGGCGCCTCAAAATTACAGACCAGATAGGCCACCGGCATCTGCAGCCTGCCATCCGGCCGCCGCCAGCGGATACGGCATTCATCCATCCAAGCGCCTCCGCGTTTATGGGGCCGGGCAAAGGCATCAAGGTAGAACCCGGCAATGACCACCCCGTCGGCATCGAGAAGATCAAAATAGCGGACGCCTTCGTGCCAGCGAGGCACGTCCGGCCTTTCTGAAACCTTCAGACCATAGAGCCGTTCCGCCACGGCAAACAGACCCTGAATGACCTGCCCCTCCGGAAAATAGGGCTTCAGGTCCTCCTGACTGATATCGTAGCGCTGTTGCCGCAATTGCTCGGACGCAAAGGCGATATCCCAGGCCTCCAGGCGCGCCATCCCCATTTGATCCGAGGCAAATTCCCGCAGTTCCGAATACTCGTCCTCCGCGGCAGGCCTGCTCCGGGCTGCCAACTGGCGCAGGAAATCGATCACTTCGCGAGGGCTGCCGGCCATCTTCGAAGCCAGGGAGAGATCGCCATAGCTGGCAAAGCCGAGCATGCGGGCGGCCTCGCCGCGCAGTCCGAGAATTTCAATAATCAACGGGGAATTATCCAGTTTTCCATCCACGGCTCTGGTGACATAGGCCGTGTACATTTTGCAGCGCAGTTCACGACTCTTCGCATGTTGCATAAACGGGAGATAGGAGGGGGCATCGAGAGTAAACAGCCAGCCCTGTTTCCCTGATCTCTGTGCCCGCCCGGCGGCTGCATCACGGACGGATTCCGGCAACCCGGCCAGATCCTGTTCATTCTCGATCAGGAGCGTAAAGGCGCGTGTGGCATCGAGAAGATTCTGCTCAAATCTGGCGCCAAGCTCGGAAAGCCTCATCTGTATCCGCTTGAATCCGGCCTTTTCCTGTGGCGGCAGGTCGGCCCCGCTCAGATGAAAATCACGCAGAGCATGTCGGATCACCTGCTGCCGTTCCTGGCTCAGCGAGGCAAAGGAGGGGGCCTTTTTGATAGCTTTTATAGCCGCAAAAATCGCATCATTCTGGGCCAGGTCGGTTTCATAAGCGGTCAACTCCTGCAACCCCTGCTGATAGACGGGACGCAGTTCCCCGGAATCACATACCGCATTGATGTGGTTTACCGGACTCCACAGACGCCGCAGCCTCTCCTCCATCTCCTCCAGCGGTTGCATGATTGTCTGCCAGCATGGATTGGCCACATGGCCCAGCTCCTTCAGCCGGCGTCTGTTCCCAGCCAACACCTCCTCCAGGGCGGGGAGGATGTCCTGTGGTTGAATCTCTTCAAACAGGGGCAGTTCAGCATCCAGGGATGCAATGATCGGATTGTTTTCGGTCATGATGATTTCAGTCTTGAGCGTAAAGCCGGTCGAGTATGGCCTTGCCGCCGGCGGCCAGCACCTCTTCGGCCAGTGCGACGCCCAGGGCCTCAGCCTCCGCTCTGGGGCCGGAAATGCGCCGGCGAATGAGTACGGAACCATCCACTTCGCCCACCAAACCTTCCAGGCTCAGGCCATCCCCGTCAAGCCGGGCCAGGCCAGCAATAGGGACCTGGCAACCGCCCTCCAGCCGGGCCAGGAAACCACGCTCAGCTGCGACGCAATCGGCGGTATCCCGATGATTTAATATATCCACAAACCCATTCACTTCCCCGTCATCCTGCCGTGTTTCCACCCCGATGGCGCCCTGGGCTACGGCCGGCAGCATCTCACCGGGTTCAAGGAAGAGATGCATCCGGTCGGCGATGCCCAGGCGCTTTACACCAGCGGCGGCAAGAATCACGGCATCGACCTCATTTCCCAGTTTGTTCAAACGCGTCTGGACATTGCCACGAATGGCGACAAACTCGAATCCCGGATGCCGCGCCTTTAACTGGCAGATGCGCCTCAGGGAGGATGTGCCGATTGTCGCATTTTGAGGCAGGCTGGAAAGGTCGCCGCCGGTCACCGTCGCCGCGGCATCCCTGGGATCTTCACGTTGCAGGATGGCGCGAATACCGAGCCCTGCCGGCACTTCAGCCGGAACATCCTTCATCGAATGCACGGCCAGATCGGCCCGGCCTTCCAGCAGGGCCTCCTCAATCTCCTTGGTGAACAGCCCCTTGCCGCCAACCTTGGCCAGAGGCACATCAAGAATCTTGTCGCCCGTGGTTTTGATACGCACCAGTTCGGTGCTCAGGCCCGAATGCAACCGCTCAAGTTCTGCGGCAACATGCCGGGCCTGCCACAGGGCAAGCGCGGATCCACGGGTAGCAATTCGTAAATGGCTCAATATGGCCTCCGGTTAAATATAATGAGCGCAAAGAATAGCAGGTAATGATCCGGGTGAGTATTTTGTCTTATTGAATGAAGCCGTCGCGCGACGGGATAAGCCAGTCCCATCTCAATTGTTGGAAAATGATGTAGATGCAAATATTTGTGTCGAGAAAATATGACGCCATTAAAAACTTGCTCTTTTCTGTTGTTCCCCTTGATCCCTGGCGGACATGAAGTCATCAGAGAATTTGTGCAGACTGAATTCCTTAATTTAAAAACACCCCCGCACAGGCGCCAGTACCGGATCCAGACGGCCTGCATGGATGAGATTTAATCCGGTTTCCACAAACCAAACCGCTCAATCCAGGCCAATACGCCAAACAAGACCTAATGGGATGGTCCGTCCCGCTCCTATACGGCATCGCAATGTGCCAGAATAGGATGTGTCCGGTAGAACGCACTATTTGATAAAAGGAGCGAGACGAACCATAAACAAGCATAGCAAAGTAACAGGAAGCATCAAGGTGGTGGGCATTGATCTGGCGAAGAACACATTTCATCTGCATGGCGTGAATGGATGTAGTCAGGAAGTGCTGCGCAAGAAACTAAGCCGCGGGAAACTGATGGCCTTTATGGCGAATCTTCCTCCATGTCTGGTAGGGATGGAGGCATGTGGCGGTTCACATGATTGGGCCAGGAAGTTCAGGGCGATGGGGCATGACGTTCGGCTGATGAGTCCTCAGTTCGTAAAGCCATATGTGAAGAGCAACAAGAACGACATGGTGGATGCCGAAGCGATATGCGAGGCGGTTGGGCGACCCAACATGCGGTTTGATTCGGGACATCCATGGCCCTCACCTTTCAGGCGGCTTTCAGTCGTCCAAACGGCGGTCCTGCCTTTTTGTGTGCCGATCAAGGGGATTGAACAGCAGGACATTCAGAGCCTGCATCGGGCGCGCGAGCAGGCCGTGAAGAATCGCACGGCTCAGAGCAACCAGATACGGGGTCTGCTGATGGAATACGGCATGGTTTCCCCAGCCTGTCAACACAACGCATCACATCGAGCAGGCCACTACACCTTTGGCCTCGTTCAGAAACAGCGTCTTTTTCCATTCGGCAAGCACCCTTGCTTTTCAGCTCGTAGTCCTCTTTACATGTCGAGCAAAAGAAATCGGCAACCGGCTTGTTGTTTGGGTACTTGCTGATAGCACTGCCACAGTTGGGGCAAAAGGCGTGCAAACTCAGCCAATGTTCAGTCAGAATTCGCGCCTTCTGAGAGGGGCTCGAATAGCGATCTGCCAGTTCATTTTGAAGGGACAGGCGCATTTGCATGTTTCTAATGTGACCGGTTCAGGTTTCGTGCTCGGCCATCCGTCATGAGGTTGATGGCTCCGGGTTAACTTCTGCGGAGTAATAGGGGATAATTTCCTTGTTGCACAATGGGCAATGGTCATTGCACATGCAATCCCATACATAAGCCCATTGAATACCGCAATGATGGTAGCAGTTACAGAATGCCATCCCGTTTTCAGTGAACATCATTCTCTGCTGTCCCTTAAATGACTTCTGAAGCCAATATTGCTTGCTTGGGTGATATGGGAGCGATGATTCGGGGCGATAAGCCGGTGCACGGCATTTGCGGCAATGCCCAGTCTTCTGTCAAATTCAGGCAGATGCACGAAGATGTACACCCATCCCCTGGATTACCTTCATGACAGTATCAAAGCGAGGTTTTGCGCCAGGGGTTAGCGCCTTGTAAAGGCTTTCGCGGCCCAAACCCGTATCACGGGCAAGTTGAGTCATACCCTTGGCTTTGGCGATGTCGCCAAGCACGGCAAGCAGAAGGTCAGAGTCGCCATCTTCCATAGCAGCGGTCAGGTATTCAGCAATAGCTTCGGGGCTATCAAGATGCTCGCTTGCATCCCAAACGCTTGTTGACAGCTTGTTCATATTATCCTCCTAAAGTTCGCTTGCCATTTTTATGGCTGTTTTAATATCATGTTGTTGCGTGGACTTGTCACCGCCAACAAGTAACATAATGAACTGTTCGCCGCGCCGCACAAAATAGATGCGATAACCCTTGCCTATATCCACACGCAATTCAGAAACGCCTTTGCCAACTGGCTTTACATCACCGGGATTGCCGAGAGACAGGCGGCGAATGCGAATATCAATCCGCGCTCTGGCTCGAGTATCTTTCAATCCAGCAAACCATCTGGCATACATTGCAGTTTGCCGAATCTCAATCATGGGTATGAGTGTATCTTAATGGATACATAATGTCAAAAGAGAACCGAAGAGAGATTTTGCCATATGGGCTACATTGGAAGATATATGATGATTTTCACGATATCCTTTCATGGCAACTGAAACGCTGGAATGAAGCCCTTGGTCACTCTCGCCAGCAGGTCAGGGCATCTCGATCCCTGAATCTTCCTGAAGAGGCAGAGGCAAGAGGTGTCACCCGCACTTGGAATGGCCGTACTCCAGACCAGAAAGTGGTAAATAAGAAAACCATCTCCGGCACTGAACGGGCTGAAATAAAAAAAGAACACGCTCCTGTCTTCTTATGAGGAATGCGCGAAACAAGACCAGGCACCAGCTGCTATGATAGCTGCTCCACTTCCAGTCACCCGCATCCTCAACCATTTCCGCCCTGACCGGATTCAGGACAATGTACCGGCTCAGTTCGAGCAGATAGTTCTCCTTCTGTACCAGGATTGATTTATAGCGTCCCTGAAAAATATGTCCGGTATGCTTGTGGCGTCGATTGAATCTCTGGGTAAACACGCCATTAAGCTGGCGCATGCCAATGGATAGATTTCCATCCGGCGTCTCTATCAGGAGGTGGTAGTGATTGTCCATCATGCAATAGGCATGGATGAGCCAGTGGTAACGGCGACAAACATCTTCAATCGTTAGAAGGAATGTCTTCCGATCCCTGTCATCCATGTAAATGGGTTCCCGTCCATTGCCGCGAGAGGTGACGTGATAGAGTGCGCCTGGAAACTCAAGTCGAAGGAGTCTGGCCATGACGGCATGATAGCATAGAATATGTTGGATTGTGAGACCTGACCCCTTTTATGTTTTTGATCTTTTGAAGCTCCACTAAGAAATCATCGTCCCCCAGATATGCCTGCTCCTGCACATCCTTCAGCGGACTGGCACGCCCGACCCCATCCTGTACAAAGCTGGCATATGCAACCCGCGCCTTTTTCTTACTGCTGCCAAACTGCGAAAGAAGCCAGTCAACATGCAACCATTCCGGAGGTTTGCTTCTGCCGGCCATAGCCCGATAGCTGCTCCACTTCCAGTCACCCGCATCCTCAACCATTTCCGCCCTGACCGG
>CAZQZF010000065.1:0-9756 GCA_964597745.1 uncultured Zetaproteobacteria bacterium | reverse complement strand
GTCATAACGCTGATCGCGCGTTTTCATACCGATGACTTCGATAATGAAGACAAAGATAGGCACAGCCAGTACGAACGCGGCAAACCAGAGGTGCAACTGGGCGACGATCCAGACAACGATGCGGCCATTCACAAACGGCAGGGTAGGATAATCATCGGCGGTTAATTTTGGCGCCGGCGGATAAGCCGGAGTCTTCGCCGCATCCGCTGTTTTATCCGCGCTTGCATCTGTCGCCGCAGTCGCATCCGTCGCCTTTGCCGTCGTCTCCGCTGCCATCGCCATGCTTGCGCCTGTTCCAGGCACAAAGCCGGGCGTTGGCATCACGGCGAACATCACCAGTAGCAACGTCCCATAAATAATTCCCTTACAGCATGTTTTCAAAGCTCCACTCCCTCGTTTACGCCTGTTTTAAACCTGATTGCTGTATGCGCTTATGAAACAGCGGCACCAGCATACTAATAATTTTATTGATGAAAAATAAGAGACAGTCCCTGAAGCTTCATTATGGTAAAATCCAGCAACAGAAAAAACAGGGCTATGGCGGCAAATGCGCCGACAAACGGTACAAAATATGATTTCATTTCTTCACCCCTCTCCCAACATCCAGTTAAATACTAACAAGATCGCGATCGCGACAACCGTAAACAGGGCAGGTCCTATCCAGGTTGCTTCCTGTTCTTTAGCACTTATATCAGCACTCATATCCATACTCCCCTCATCTCTTCATCCTTATTCCCTTGACATTATGTTAATCCCGATCCATGACCAATTTCCAGCCGCACTCGCCGCACTTCATACGTGCCATCAACATGCCCTACATCATATACACGTAAAGAAGCAGAACGATCATAGCGGCATTCATCAACATACCTGAAAAAATAACTGCCTTGAACAGTTTCTTCCTGAGTGAAGTCCTCATAATGAACCTCCTCTACCGCCCGTTACTTGGCAAAATGCCGAACGTAGACCAATAGCTTCTCAACATCCGCATCGGATATTGTTTTGCCCCAGGGCGGCATCAACGCCGACTTACTGATTGCTGGCCCGCCGCCCTTAATGACTGTTTTGATATCATCATCAGTACGCTTCGCCATCTCGACTTTATCGGTAAAGTCGCGCGGAGTGGTAGCGATATCCTTTGTAGCGTTGGGACCCTTGGCATTACCTTCGACCCCGTGACACTGGGCGCAATAGAAATTAAACAATACCTTGGCTTCCTCCGCCTGAGCCGACCCGCCCGTAAACAGGACCAAGCCAAGCCATGCAACCGTCATCAATAATATTCTCGACATATGACTATCCCTCCATTGATTCAAATTCATTTAAAGGAAGCCACGTAGGCCGCCACGTTCTTCATCTGCGGCGCCGAAAGCGGTCCCGCAAAGTCGGGCATATCCCGGAACGGTTTAAACACCTTGATGTTTGCCAAATAGGCGTAGATCCAGTCAGGATTCAACCGTTTGGAGGCGCCAACCAGGGTTGGACCACTCAAGCCACCGCTAATATTCTTGCCATGTTTATCCGGATACTTATGACAACCAGCGCATGGCATCTTCTTTTTAAAGATTATCTTCCCGTGTATATTGTACTTGGCTTTAATGACGCCAGCCTTGACCGCATCTGAAGTCAGGCCCATTAGAAAATCCGTAACCTGAGCGGCGTCGCCCGCCGACAATTTGGGATGATCGCCCGCGTTCTTCTCGGTGAGTGAATTATATTTCAGGATTCGAATCGGTTTTGGATCCTGCAACCAGGCGAGTAACCACGCTTTCCGAAACTTGCTGCCGGCGTACCATAGCTCCGGCCCCTTCTTCGCCAGCTGGTCGGCAATGCTCTTCTCCTTGGCCGGGCCCTGGGTGTAATGGCAACCGTTGCAATTTTTAGCCTTAAAAACTGCATCCCCGCCCGCATAAGCGGACGATGCCACCATGATCATGGCAGCTACAAGAGATGCGCTAATCGCTAGTCGTCTCATTGATTCCCTCCTTTTAGAATTCACCTGTGTGTATCTGGGTGCGTAATTTAAGTCGCTGACCCATGCGTACCTTGATTTAGATCAAGTTAACCTGATGATCCCGTAAAAAAATGCGCTTGGAAAAGATTTTATCAGGAATTTACTTGGCGATCTTAGCGTCTTGGCGAGAGTCAGGATTGAAAGGCAATGATCTCGCAGAGTCGCAAAGAGCGCAAAGGAAACACTCTATACTCTGTCGTTCAAGCCTGTTTGGTTCAGGCTAAAAGAGGGAGGTTATCCTGGGCCTTCTTCGGATCCACGGATGAGCGTTGAGTCTCCGCCATGATCCGTCGGGCCAGGCCACGGCCACGGGCCAGGCGGTCGCGAACCGATACCCCGCCCCTGTAGTTGGCCTCAAGATGGAGCCCGGTAAGCCTGTGCAGGCGTTCATCCATGGCTTCCATCCGGCTCTGATAGGCGCCGTGATAGAGCGGCAGGGCCTCCGAGTGCCGATTGATGCGCACCATCTCCGGCGCCCCCTTCAACTCCAACAGGGGGCTCAGCGTGCCGAGCGTCTCGTCAAGGAGACGCTCGTCCGTCCAATCCTTGACCTGCGGCGCTCGCGCGCCGCCTAGATAGGCGGTCAGCAGGACCTTTCCCTCCGGCGCCCTGTCCGGAAACAGGGTGCTCATCCACAGATTCCCCGTTAGCGCGGCGCCTTTAGCCCTTCTTGGGGCCAGAAACCCGGTGCCGTCCAGGGGGTGCCCTACATCGCTCCGGTCCAGCCCTGTATGCACGACCGTCACCGCGGCATAGACGATCCCGCACAGCAGTTCCGCAAGCTCCCTGTCCAGGGGCTTGAGAAGCGCGGCCGCGGCAGGCGCGGGGGTCGAGATGATTACATGAGGCGCGGACAGAGAACGATGACCTTCAGCGGTCCTGGCCGAGATGCGCCAACCTGCATCCTCCCGAACCAGTTCCCGCACGCAATGCCCGGAACGTAGGTTGACGCCAGGGGCTCTGGCCAGGGCATCCACCAGAGTGCTGATACCGCCATAGAAGGAAAAGGTGTCGGTAGTACAGGCTGTACGGCGGCGCAGGACGTGGTTTACCAGGATGCCGGCGGAAATACTGCCGTAGCGTTGCACCAATGCCGTCAAGCGCGGCAGGGCGGCGGCGGCGCTGGTCTGATCCGGATCCGAAGCCAGCGTACCGGCGACAAAAGGCTCCATCGCCTTCTCCAGCACCTCGCGGCCAAGCCGGCGGCAAATGAATTCGCTGACCGGCTCATCCTTGCGTCCACTGGTCAGAATAAAGGGCTCAAGTAAAAGACGTAATTTAGCTTTAGGGCTCCACAGGGGGGATGCCAGCATAGCGCCCAGGCGCATGGGCAGCGCCTTTAGTTTACCCCCGCATACCAGATAGCGGCGGGCCTCGGCGGCCGGCAATCGGCTGGTCTTCGCCGTTTCCAGACCCGTCTCACGCACCAGATCGACGACTTCCGGGCGGAAATTCATCACCATGGCGGCGGCGCGTTCCGTGAGATAACCATCCCGCCGAGTGCTTAATATCTTACCGCCGGCGCGCTCGTCCGACTCCCACACCTCTACCGAAAGGCCCTCCCTGGCCAGCCACCAGGCGCTGGCAAGACCGGAGATGCCGCCCCCGATAACCAGCACATCACAATCGTGATTGCTCATGCATGACATCCATTGCCGGAACTAAACACGAAAACCTGGAACCATAAAGACACAGAGGCACGGAGAAGGTCGAAAGAAAAATTGATTTTCATTTCCTTTCCTCTGTGTGCCTCTGTGGTAAATATTTCTTGTGCATTGCGCATCAGATTTCACACGTAACAGACTAAAACAGTAGAGATCCGATGACATTGACTGCTAAAGATTCATCCGTGACGGCCACGATCATCTGGACCGTCACGGATTCCACTTGTTTAATTGATCTAGAAGGAAACAAAGACCTTGAAGAGTGACTAAAGGCCCTTCTTAACCCTCTTTTCAACCACCTCAGGCTTCATCCTACCACCGCCCAGGACATATTTTCCACCCGGGATCTTGCCACGGCCACCTAAGGAAGCCTCCAGCATCTCCTGCACATCCGCGAACTTGGAGCTCTTCGCCGCATTCAACGGATTCACATCGCCAGGAATAGGCTTAAAGTCGGATTTCGGCGTCAGGTACTCATTGGTATTCTTCGGCGGTTTGACATCCTGCATGGCCCGGATCCAGGCGATTACATTCCAGATGTCCTGATCCTGCAAAACATTTCCCCAGCTCGGCATGGCCGCGGAAAGGCCCGCGTTGGCGCCGCCGCCCTTGATGACCGTGAAGAGTTCAAGATTCGTCTTCTTGCCCATGTAACTGCCCTTGGTCAATGTCCTTGGGCGGGGATCCAACTCAATGGCGTTCGGTCCGGTACCCTGCAGGGTCCAACCATGACAGGCGATGCAATAGCTATAATACCACAGCTTGCCCTGATTCGGGTCAGCGCCCGGTACAAGCGTTTTCTTGAAATTGGGAGACCAGTTATTCATCCACTGGTCATAAACGGCATCACCCTTGGCCGGATGCGCCTTACGATCCCACAACTCGGTGCGCCTGCCGCCTTTGGAATCACCCGCCGTAGCGCCATAGCCGCTGGCGCCAGCGGTTTTGCTGCCTACTGAGGAGCGCTTACCGACGCCGGTCAGATAATCAAACACCTTAATGCCATAGGTGCTTCCGGACTTGCCCTTCCCCATATCTTTGGCTTCCTTCTCGAACGCTTCCGCCGCCTTTCTCGCGGCCGCTTCGCTGGCGGTCGGGCATTCCACCTTCACGCCGCCGGCCGTGCATCGTTTCTGTCTCTGATGGGCGGCGAATGCGGACGAGCCCGTCCATATAAGCACGCCCAATCCGGACAATGCCAACAGGCATAATTTAAGTTTACTGTTTTTCATTTACTTCCTCCCAATTTATGTTTTTTGCTTATCCTGGAGACACCCCCCTCCCCGTGCGGGGAGGGGGAATGGCCCGGGTTTTATAATATCATCAGCGTAATGGAGCTCAATCAGAAGCTCTGTACGCGTTGGGCTACAGTCAACTGACCCTTTTCAAGCAACCCGGGGAGCTTCTGAGCCGCACCCCAGTCGCCGCCGTTATCGGCCAGGCTGGCCGGTCCCTTAGCCGGATCATCCACATAGAACTGAGCCCTCATCTCCAGATGCAGCGGGCCGCAGAAGTGCTGGCAGAAGATCTCGTATTCTCCCCCGATATCCGCCGTAAACTCACTCACCGCAGTAACACCGCGCACGAGGTCCAGATTAGTTCTCAATCCATAGGGTCCATAGATGGTGAAGCCCATGGTGACATCCGGGTTTTTGGTGATGCCGGCGGCCCGATCGATATTGGTAGCCATTATCCTCACTTTATCGCCCTTGTTCACATGCATCTCGCGCGGGATATAACCATAGCTGAAGGCCTTGACATGGACTTCCTTGACGCCGTTGACCATTCTGACGCCAGGCGGGTTATGCTCCTTGGGAATATAGTACTGCTTGGCGCCTGCCTTATGGTTAGGTTCCAGGACGGTCATCTTACCGCCCTTGATCAGACCATGCTCCGCCTGGCCCTGCGTCCAGTCCTTGACCAGGTAGGACATGAGGCTCTTGGCGTTATGCGGCTCGCCATCCACGGGAATGATCTTCAGGGTCTTGCCGTAGGTCGGGCTATTCTCGCGCGCATCCCACATCTCAAAGTTGACCGGATAAACCATGCCCGTCGGGCTGAACAGTCCGGTTGAGAACTTGTTCAGAGAGATGACATAGGAGTTGTCCGCGCTGATGGAGATATGACCCGTTCTGTAGTGGGTAGGAATCTCATCAACCACTGTCAGTTTGTGCAGGTCAACCTTCACGTTGGCATCAGCCACGAAGCAGCTTTCATAGCCATACTTGGATATCAGGCCAACGGGGCTATCCTTACCCGCCCTGTAGGGGCTGCCATCCTTGTTATAGACGTCCATAACGGAGTGGAGCGGACCGGCGCAGGTCGGAATCACCTTTTTCACCGCCAGCTTCTTAGTATCAATAATGCTCATGGTCGCCGACAGCTTGTCGCTGACCATGACCAGGGTGTTCTCGGGGATGACATCCACGCCATGACAATTCTTGCCGACCGGGATCTCCTTGATAAACTTGAATGGATTGACGGAGAACACGCCCACGGTGGAGTGATAATAGTTGCCGGCGTAGACGTACTTGTTGGCTCTGCCCGCATCCAGATAGTCCGGAGCGCTTGGGGCCGGACCCCAATCGATGATCTGGGTCTTGCCCGTGGCGATCTCGACCTTGGCCATCTTGCCGGTATACTCACCCGTTGAGAAGAGGTACTTACCATACGTGCTCAGGGCGATATGGTGAGGCCCAAACGGAAACGGCAGCGCGATAAGCCTCTGCAGCATGCCTGACTGCAGGTTAACCTCGCCGATGGTGTTGGAGCCCTTGTCGTTGACATAGAGGAATTTACCGTCCGGCGTGCCATTCTTGTTGCCGAAGTTCGTACCGCCAAACGAAACCTCGTGCAGATCAACGCCAATGGGAATATGCCGGTAGGTCTTCATGCTCGGCAGCCCAATCACGGCCACCCGGCCATCCAGACCGCCCGCGTTGTACAGAAGCATCGGGTCATGCAGCGGCGTATCTATCGCCTCCGCCTGCGCATCTTGCCACGGCGGAGTGGGCTCGTCGGTAACGCCATTTTTTAATGTCGCGGCATTTGCGTTGCCCAACATAAAAAAGGCGGCTGACAGCAACCCCGCTATGAGAAATTTACATTTACTTTTCATCGTTCCTCCCAAGAATTTATTTTTCGTTCCTTCCATCTACGTAATTTCCAAAAGTCCGGCAATTATAACGAAACCACCGATATCCAGTATATTGCGTAACAGTCAGAACCATCATCCAGCCACAATCGCGACATTCAGAGGGTTTAACAAACCCGGAATATCCCACCATCAAACCATGCATTCCTTGATCCAGATCAATATTCGAGGATCGGTTGCAGATTTAATTGAGTGGCTGAATCCTTGCAATGACCCTAACCAGACAGCTTCGCTAAAGTCAACCCCAAAGAGTTTGTGCGTCAAAGTATTTGTGATTAGTTCGCGGCAAGCGTAGCATACGGCCGTGTTGGATGCGGGATTCGCGCGGGACAGAGGGAGAGATAAATATTAAACCCCAGGGGGTTAAGCATGAACTCTTCGAACTTCAGATACCTGGCCGCGATTTTTCTCATCATGCTCACGGCCGCCAGCTCCGGATGTAACAAAGGCGCTGAAAAGACGCTGGAAAGCGGCGAAGCCACGAAAGGCCTCTCCATAGGACGAATGAGGGCGTCGGTATGGCCGGAGTATGACGAAGCCAGCGTGCTGGCTATTTATGATGGAAAATTCGCGGAAGACCCAAGTCACCCCATCAAGTATCCGATCAAGACAAGCTTTTTCGTGCCTAAGGGTTCCACCATCAGCGATGCCTGCAGCCTCTCTTACGGAGGTCAGCATTTTTGCCAACTGTATAAGACAACGCACAGGGGCGCCTATGATGAAATAAGCCTACTGCTGCCCTATCCGAATTTTTATCTTAGCTTTCACACCCCGCGGATGGACGTGGCGAATGAGAAGAGGAATGTCGGCTACCAGATCAAGACCAATCACCCGGTCAAGACCATGGAGGTCAATATTCAACAACCCCTGCGGAGCAGCGCCTTCGAGATATCGCCGCCAAAAGGCGCGGTCAAGGCGAAGAAGGATGCCTCCATCAGCGTCGTCACCGGGTTTAATTATTTCACCTATATACTGAATAACGTTGCAAAAGATCGGGTAAGCACATTTGGCATTCATTACGTCAAGAAGGATCCGAAACCATCCGTTGATATCAAGTTTACCTCCATGAAGGGCACAAAGATTTTTGGAACAGCGCCTTATGAAGCCCAGAGAAATATAAAAACACTGGTTTATGCCGTGTTTGGAACGGGCACCCTCGTCGTCATCGCCCTGATGGTCTGGTTTTTCCGATCCAGAAAGAAACAGCGCGGGGAAGTGACATGAATATACCCAGGCGGAAGGCGCTTCTGTTTCTCGGCCTGTGCATGGCCATCGGCTATGGCATGACCCCATCCAGCGCCTGGGCGTTAACTATTAACGATGTGGTGGTGGATCTCGCCTGCCCCTGCGAATGTCCGCTTGTCCTGCAGGACTGCAATATGAGCTGCGGCCTTTCATGGAAGAGTCAGGTGGGCGAACTCATCAATAAAGGCATGAGCAAGCAGCAGATCATCGACTATTTTGTCGGAAAATATGGGGTGGCTGCCAGGATCACCCCCCTGCAGAGGATTCAGGGAAAGATCTACCAATATACAAGGGGTTTTAGCAAGGTGGATTTGGCCGTCCTGTGGTCTGGCATCGCGGTATGGATCGCCCTGATGCTTTTCGGCGTCTATATTGGCGTTAAAAAGGCCTTCTTTAACAAGCAGCGGATGCAGGAAGGCTCGCTCTGACTTTCGTGGACCATTCACCCTCCTGCTGGCGAATTGAGAATCGAATGTGTGGAAGGCGCCCGTGAGATCCATGCTCCTCAGTATCACCGCATCCCTGTTGCTGGCCGGGGCCGCCGTTTTTCTTGGCCTCGTCTACCTGTTTGGCATGCCCACGGGGGAGATCATCCATACCGTACGCAACGAAGGGAAATTCCTCCTTTACAGGTACAAGCTTGTTGACAAACTGACCCCCGGTGAGGTGAAACAACTTTATCAAACCACCTGCACCCGAAAATGCCATAGCAGCGACACTATCGAGAAGGTCCGGACCGCCGCCGAGTGGCAAAAGGTGATCAACCGGATGAAGGCGCCTGACCGGGCGGATCTTAATGACCGCGAGGCCAAGGCGATTGTCCGCTATCTTGAAATCCATTTTCTGAGCAATATCCCGACGGTCCTGCCGGAAAAGACCATGAAGTTCGCCAGGCGCTATCTCTGGAAAAGTGATTTCGGAGAGAGTGATATATTCCTGGATGTTATCTATATACCCCGCGCGCACATCGATCTGCTACCCTATTTCGTGGCCAGCAATGAGCCGCCCGAAAAACATGGCGCTGTCTTTGTTGTTTATCTGAATACCCATCAGGGAGTTATCCCTCCCTGGAATCTGGCGAAGGTAGCCAAGTTGACCCCAAGTGAAGGCCCTGATCAAAAAGCAATCGACTGGAAGCCTCTTTACCGGGACACCCAAAGCCACCATATTCAGGGTCTCCTCTATTTCCCCGATTTAGACAAAAAGGACACCGCCATGGCGGTGACGATTCATTTGCCGGGCATGAGAGAACGGGTATTTCAGTGGGCTCTCCCCATTCCAGTCATGCCGGAGTAACATGAACTCTCATTGTTTTGTGAGGTTTTTCCCCGCGGAGTGCGCGGAGGAAGACGGAAGAAAAACTTGCTTGGCAACACTGAGCGCAGGGAGGTTATGTTGAGTTCTAAAACACACAAACTGATACTTGTTGTTTCCGTCGCAGGGTTAGCGCTTGCGCTTATAGCCGCCGGTTTACTGCTTACAAGGAAGGAAACCACGCCCTCTTTTGTTGAACGAATAGCCCCCGATTTTTCGCTGAAACTCCTTGACGGCGGAGTGTTTAAGATGGCCGAGAACAAAGGAAAACCCATCGTAATCAACTTCTTCGCCTCCTGGTGTTTGCCGTGCAGGGAAGAGGCGTCAACTCTGGCCAAGGTTCGTGATGAGTATCAGCCTAAAGG
>CAZQZF010000064.1:0-9758 GCA_964597745.1 uncultured Zetaproteobacteria bacterium | reverse complement strand
CTTGTCTTCGGCGGATGCAAAGTGAGCCAGACCGAGCAAAATATCGGCCAACACCTTCTCCTGCTTGCTGGCATGATCATCAGAGAGCAGCTTTTGCAGTTTCCGGGTATCATCATCGCCTATCCTGTGACTGTGCCGCATGTGCGTCAGTGAGCCGGCCAGCGTCTTTTCACCGCTGGTTGTATGATCATCATGAACAATACCGGCAAGAATCTTTATTTCACTGCGTGAGGGATAATGATGCAGATGCATCACGATCGCCGCCATTGTGCTAATGGCAGAGTCGACAGCCAGGGCAGTCAAAGACATGACCATTAATATGGCAGGAAACAGCAAGAGATAATAAACAGTTTTCCTCATGGCATACCTCTCATACGCGATGTATAAAAATGTCGAATCAGGTATGTGGAACTTACGCCTGCTGACACCTTTAGGTTTTTTTCAGATAAGGAACAACCGCGGCGGGCACAAGTTCGGAGACATCGCCGCCCATGCCTGAAATTTCACGAATGAAGCGTGAGGATACGAAGGTATAATCCTCGCGAGCCATCACAAATACGGTTTCGATGCTGGCATCCAGCCGGCGATTCATGGTTGCCATCTGAAATTCATACTCAAAGTCGCTGGCCGCCCGCAGGCCGCGCAGGATGGCGTTCGCGCCGTGGACACGGGCAAGGCCCACCAGCAGGCCCGAGAAGGAGATAACCTTCACTCTGGACTCATTGCTGAATGTTTTACGCACCATATCCAGGCGCAAGTTGACATCGAACACAGGATCTTTTCGTGGATTTTCGGCCACGCCAATGAAGATGCGGTCAAATAATTTGAGCCCGCGATTGGCTATATCTACATGGCCAAGCGTGATCGGGTCAAAGGTGCCGGGGTAAATCGCGGTTTGCTTCACTGAACCTCCGGAGAAGAATGGCCTAAAAAATACAGACAGGAGTCACCGTAGCGTTTACAGCGTGTCTGTGTCCAGTATTTAGGCCACCTGGGCGTTGCCCTGACAGACTCTTCGATGATCAACCGGTCACAGTGGATTCCGGCGTGGGACAGCCATTGAGGAATCAATTCAGCCAGACCCCGATCATACGGGGGGTCGGCAAATGCCATCTCAAAATGCCGTTTCGGCAATTGTTTTAACATGGATTCGGCATCACCATGAATGATCCTCCATCGGGTCCTTAGGCCCCATTCTCCACAGACATCGATCATGTTCTGGCACAAACGGACGTTGCGTTCGATCGAGATGACTCTGCCGGCATTTCTCGACAGGCATTCCAGAGCCATCAGGCCGCTACCGGAGAAAAGCTCAAGCACATGCCACCCGCAGATATCCCCCAGGATATTGAACAGGGCCTGCCGTACCTTGGCCGGCGTCGGACGCAGGCCGGAGATGTCCGGAACCCGGACCTTACGGCCGCGAAGCTCACCGGCAGTAATACGCATTCAGGGTTAATTCACGGTTCCGCGGTTCAAGGTTAGCGACTCTATTCAGACTTTCAATTTTCATTACTATCTAATTTAAAATCAGGGAATTAGCCGTAATAATCATTTCGGAGGCAGATCAGCAGTTGTCTTGGGGCCAACCTGAACCAGATTCCATTGATTCGGTGACAGGTATTTTCTGGCTGCGCTGTTGACTGCGGCCAGACGGACGGACTGGATGCGGTCGGTCCAGACCTGAAGATAGTTCAGGGGAAGCTCATAAAATCCAATCATGGACATCAAACCGACACGTTTGGCATTGGAATCCATACGATGGGCGAAACTGCCGGTCAGGTTGGCCTTGGCCGCGGTTAGTTGTTTCCGGCTGATGTGGCCATCATGCATCCTGCGCATTACATCCCGTGCGACCTTGATCGACTGTCCGGCTTGATCAGCGCGAGTTTGCAGGGTGATGACAAAAGGCCCGGCAACCGTCAGTGGAGTAAAATAGGAATAGATACCGTAAACCAGCCCGCGTTTTTCACGCACCTCATTCATTAACTGAGATGAAAAACCGCCGCCTCCAAGGATATGATTGAGCAGCATGTCCGCAAAAAAATCCGGTGCGTAACGGGATGGCCCAAGTCGGGAAAGCTGTACGGTCATTTGTCTTGTCGGCATTGAAACATAGCGCTCCTGACTGGGCACAGGCTTCGGTTTTTTAATTGCCTTCAGTGATATCTCGGGTCTGCCTTTCCAGTCTGAGAACAACGGCTGGATCTGTTTCAGCACTTCCTTCATCGTTATATCGCCACTCACCGCAAGCACCGCCCCCCTCGGCTTGAATTGACGGCGATACAGGGCTTTTAAATCAGCGAGTTCGAGGCGCCCAAGGCTGTCAACATCACCCCCTGAACGGTGGCCATAGCCATGATTTGGATAGAGTATGTGAGCGGTCATCTTTGCCGCCCGGACTCCCGGAACCTCCAGTGATTTCCTTGCCACGGAAATTGCATCCTCTTTCAGAATGGAAAAGCGCTTCTTATCCCAGCCTGGCAGAAGCGCCGCCTCAGTGAAGGCGCGAATGCCTTCCGTCAAGGCTTCTTTCAGCACGGTCATGGAGATGGAAAGGCTATCCCGATCCGCGCTCGCCCCAAGCCGGATAGCCTGCGCATCGAGCAGATCAGCCCATGCCACAAAATCATGTTTTTGCGTGTGGTCTCCCATCATGCTGGCGAGCATGGAGGCCGTACCGCCTTTGCCTTTCGGATCCAGATAACTGCCGGCCGGTACGGTCAGGCGCATGACGACCATGGGCACGTTATGGGCCTGCATCAGCAGGACGCGCAGGCCATTGTTCAGATGCGCCTCTTCAATCGGCGGGATGGCTCGGGCCGGGGGCGAGGCTGCAACCAGCGACAGCAGGACGATCATCCATGTCAGTAGTGATTTCATGAATGCGCCTCCGGTTGCAGCAGTCCGGTCGTAGATCGATTCCGTCTGATCCAGCGTTTTAAGACCTGCATGATATCCTTCGCGGTTACTTTACGAATAGCGGCCAGCCAGTCATCACGCCTGTCCGCGCCAACACCGACGGTCTCCATGATGCCGATCTCCTTGGCCCGCAAATAGAGGGAATCCTGGGCAAACACCTCGGCGGCAATCATCCGCCGCTTGGCGGATGCAAGTTGCGTCTTGTCCGGCCCCTTGACTTTCAGGTTGTTGATGGTCGCCCAGAAAGCCTTCTCAAAGGCCTGTGGCGTTTGTTTGGGTCCGAGCATGCCGTAGGCATTCCACAAATCGATGCCCATGGATAACGGATCGTAGCCCGCCCCCGCCGAGAATGCCTTGCGCTGCCTGTCCACAATCTCCCGATTAAGGATGGCCGAACGACCGCCGGCCAGGATTTCGGTGGCAACGGCCAGCGCGGCCGCCTCGGAGTCATTCTCTTTCGGATGCCAGACCGGCACCGGCATGGCAATTACATCCATCGGAAGCTTGGCAGGTAGCTTTGCTATCATGCGCTTGGGCCCGATCGGTTCCGGTTCCACCGGGTTAAAGCGCAGCGGCACAGAGCGTTTCTTCAGACGTCCGAAGGTGCGGCCAACCACCTGTTTGACATGAGCAAAATTCACATCGCCGACAATGACGACCGTAGCGCTCCCCGGAACATAGTAGCGATGGTAAAAATTACGTACATTGTTGATATTCAGATGTTTCAAATCCTGCATCCATCCGATGACGGGATTCCGGTAAGGCGACAGCCTTAGCGCCACGGCGGACAATTCCTCAAACATGCGACTATTCGGATCATCATCCGTACGCATGCGCCGCTCTTCCATAATGACTTTGATTTCCTTGGAGTAATCCGCCTTCGTCAGTTTCAGATGCGTAAAACGATCGGCCTCCATGGCCAATACTTCATCCACATGTTCTGCCGGGATAATTTCAAAATAGGCAGTGTAGTCCGTCGCGGTGAAAGCATTATCGTTACCACCCATAGCTGCGATGCGGTGAGAGAATTCCCCCGGAGCCAATTTCTTTGAACCCTTGAACGACATGTGTTCCAGAACATGCGCCAATCCCGTCTTGCCCGGCACCTCGTCACGACCGCCCACTCGGTGCCAAACCTGTACGATGGCCTCCGGCGCTGAATGATCCTCCTCGACAATCAAGGAGACGCCGTTGGCAAACGTAGTCCGCTGCAGTTCAGCGCCCTGGGCGAGACAGGGAAGAATAAGAAGAAGAAGGAAGATATATTTCATGATCCGGAAATGTACGCAAATATCTCAGGCCTGCAAGGCAATTTACCCGGAGGTTTGCAAGAAACTTCCCAACCGGATCAAAATCTCGTGGAGAGGGCTACTCCTGCAGATTAGTGATGATGGCCCGGACTTCGGCTTCGGCGCTGTCAAGGAGAGTTTCATCCTTGCCGGTGAGGCAGATTTTTCCCTTGGGAGAGGTTCCGCAGTGGCTGGGATAGGAACCGATCTCCACCTGTGGAAACCGCTTCTGGAGATGTTCAAGAGCTTCAGCAAAAACACTTTCCGGCAGGGATACCTCGATTTCCCGGCGGTGAAAAGGCTGGTCGCCGAAATCCGGAAGAACCGTCTCCAGCTGACTGGCAAAAATTTCGGGCACTCCAGCCAGGATATAGAGATTTCCTATATGAACGCCCGGCGCGATGCTGTTTTTGCAGTGAATCGGCTCTGCGCCTTCGGGTAATCTCGCCATCCGCCGCCGGCCCGGATTAAGCTGATTTCGTCCATAGGCATTCTGCATCATCCGAATGACTTCACGGTATTCGACCAGCTTTACATTCAGGGCGTTGGCCACCGATTGCATCGTGATATCGTCGTGGGTCGGTCCGATACCACCGCTTGTAATGACAGCATCATATCTGGCGGAAAGCTTCCGAATGGCCTCCACAATTCGGACATCTTCGTCCGGCACAATATGAATTTCGCCCAGTTTGCAGCCGCGCGTAAACAGCATTTGCGCGGCAAGGCGGGCATTTTTTTCGTGCGTGCGTCCAGACAGAATTTCATTGCCGATCACCAGAAGAGCGGCAGTTCGATGTTTCATCGAAAATAGTGCCGGCGGTAATACCGCAACTCTTCAATAGATTCCAGGATATCCTTGAGCGCCAGGTGGGCTTCCTCTTTTTTCGGCGGGTCCACATTGGGATACCAGCGCCGAATCAGTTCCTTGACAGTGCTGACGTCGATGATGCGGTAGTGCAGAAATGCTTCAACCCCCGGCATATAGCGGCACAGAAAACGCCTGTCCTGATGAATGGAATTGCCACACAGCGGGGCAGAGTTTTCGATGACATGTTGCCGGATAAAATTCAGCGTTTCGGTCTCGGCCTCGGCCAGTGATATCTTTGAACCCAGAACCCTGTCAATGAGGCCGGAGGCGGAATGGTGTTGCTGACACCATTCATCCATTTGCGCCAGAACCTGTTCCGGATGATGAATAACTATATTCGGACCTTTGGCGACAACCTCCAGTTCACTTGTAGTAATGATCGTGGCGATCTCGAGGATTTGATCCCTGTCAGGATTTAATCCGGTCATCTCCAGATCCATCCATACCAGACGCCTTTTACGTGGCTTGTTTGTGGGCTTTCTCATGATGACAGGATATTCATTTTCATCGCATTCGCCAATCGAACTGTTTTCGCGGATGGATGAACAAAACGGACAGGCGCATTACTCCAGGCCCGGCGCGCCGGATAATGCCGGCGGTAACCGGTGAAGGCGGCTGCAAATTTGTGATCAGGAAGGGTTTGCCATGAGCGCATAGCATTGTTGTCAATGGTAACGGGGTAGAGCGCACTGGCGGCCTCATGCAGGTCGTGCCAGGCATCACCTGTACACCGGATCTCTATGGCCGGAACGGTAGGGGGAAGATGTTCATCCATATTCCAGCAAGGCGGCAGGCCCAGCCAGTTGCAAAGTGCATTGTAAACAAATTGGGTATTGGCCGCCTTGCCTTCGATCGAATGTCCGGCAATGTGTGGCGTGGCAATGATGACCTGCGGATGGCCGAGTAGCCTGCGCATAATATGCGGCTCATGCTCCCAGCAATCTATCACGGCAAACCGGGACGGATTCCCGTCCAGCCAGGCCGCCAGCGCCTCATTATCGGCGCAGCCTCCACGTGCCGCGTTGATAATGCCCCGGCCCTGGAAGTGGGCAAGACGTTTACTGTCCAACAGGTGCAGCGTGCAATCCTCGCCATGATCGATGAGAGGCGTGTGAAGCGTTAGTACATCTGCTTCTTCAAGCAGGGTTCCCAGCCTTGAAAAGTCTGATTCTCCCTCGATCCTGGCCCTGGGCGGGTCATTGAGCATGACCTGCATGTTGAGCGTACGGCAAATATACCCCAGGCCTCCACCGATACGGCCGGCCCCGATAATTCCCAGTCGGGTTTCCGGGAGATTGAGCACTCCCCTGTGGTGCAGTTCAAGCAATACCGTGATCATATATTCGATCACCGAGCCGGTAGAGCTTCCCGCCGCATTGGCAAAGGCAATGCCGTGGTTTTCCAGATACTCCTTGTCATAGTGGTCATCGCCGATGGTGGCCGTAGCCGCAAACCGGACCGATGATCCTGCCAGCAATCCTTCGTTGACCCTGGTGGATGAGCGGGTCAGAAGTATGTCCGCATTCTTGACGCTGGCAGGGGTGATCTCCCCGGTTTCAAGAAGGTTCAGATGAACATCAATGCCCGGCAGGTTTGAAAAAGCGGACTTCGCACCCCAGATATGCGCATCGGCTACAATGTTGAGGCTAGGCATAGGGTGTTAACGGTTCCTTTGGGGTTCATGGCTTGTTTTACCACGAAGAAGAAGTAGACGCTGATTCACGCAGATAAAGGAAGGTAAAAAGATTTACCACAGAGGCACAGAGAAGAGCAATAAGATTTTCCTGTTTTTTTTACACAAGGATTTTTCTTCCTTTTCTTCGGTGTCTCTATGTATCCGTAGTTCGATCTTGTTTGGTTCCGGTTTTGCCGGGTTAGGGAACATCATGCGCGCATCGCTTGTATCCGGGCGATGAGTTTTGAGGTGGAATAACCCTCCACAAACGGGATAACGATAACATCCCCGCCATGTGCACGGACTTCACTGCCCCCGACGATATCCTCCGGCTTGTAATCGCCCCCCTTGACCAGCACATCCGGTCTGAGCACCTTGATGAGTGCGAGCGGCGTGTCCTCTGAAAACGCCACGACCATATCTACACACCAGAGGGCAGCCAGCATACAGGCCCGATATTCAAGCGGATTCACCGGCCGGTTCTCCCCTTTCAGGCGATGTACGGAATTATCATCGTTCAGTCCGATAATCAGAAAATCGCCCAGTTCTCGGGCAGCGGAAAGGTAGTGGATATGGCCGGGATGCAGGAGATCAAAACAGCCGTTGGTAAAGACAACTCTTTTCTTTTTATACCGGCAAGAACGGGCCCGGGAAAGCGGCGTGAGATGCAATGACCGGTTTAAATGAACCTCATTCTTCATTCTTTCTCGATATGCATGATGTCTACAACATCCACCACCCCTTTGATGGAGAATGCAACATCCCTCGCCCTGTGCCGCTCGATACTGGATTTAACCGGGCCTTGCAGGTAAACCTTTCCATTCACCGTTTCCACATGGATCGAAAATCCCGATGTTACCGGGTCGTCCAGCAGCTTTGATTTGACCTGGGCTGTAATCCAGGTATCGGACGACACCTCACTCAGGGCAGGTTTGCCCAGCTTGATTTCGGAACGAACATGCTTGACGCCGGGGAAATTCCTGCTGATTTGAATGGCCCGATTGATCTGGTTCCGTTTGGGAAGGTATCCGGTAAGAACTACGCTGCCTTCAACGACCTCAACACTGATCCAGCGGGAGGGAAAGTCCTTTTCAACCGCCATGCGGCCACGAATTTTTCCCGCCAGAACGATATCGTCAAGGTGCTCGCCTACGGATCGTTTGTCGTGGATGGCGCTGCTGGTCGCCGTGGTTCCACCGACAGCGGTTGCAAATATGCAGCCCGACAGGGAAACCAGCGCCACGATTGCCATAGCGGATCTCAAGAGTTGTATCATGTTTCCCTTGTCGGAATCATCATGAGTCATTACCAAGGGTATCCAGCACGGAGGCAAACAGCATGGCAAGTAAAATCTCGGGGGGTCCCGGCAGGAGGATCAATTCTCCATTCGGCTGGACCAGGTGCTGAATCAGATTCCTGTCCACGAGCGCCCTTGCTGAGGACTCGATTGTAATGAAATCGAGTTTTGCAATGGGATGACCCAGGTTTCGAGCTGCATCCGCCGCCTTCAGAATCAGCCTGGGGATCAGGCTCGATACGGTATTGACGACCACGCCGTGATCGGCATCGGCCATGATAGCGGCCAACAGGCGAAAATCGTTGACTCCGCAGGCCCCGAGTGATTCACCATGGGACATGGGATGGAGATTAAACGCATCGGCTCCAATGGCCGGATGCACTGTCGCCGGAATGTTATAATTGCAGGCTGTAGCCAGGATGCTGTGATCCAGATTCGGGCACTCCTCATCAAGGATCTTGTTTCCGACCGCCTGTCCCATTCCCCAACCCTCGACCGCGCCAAAGGCAAGCGCCTCATTGACCAGACGCCCGGTGTCTTCAGTGCAGTAGCAGAGCCCGTCGCGGAGATCCTCTTCACTGCAGTCGACGGTCGAGCCGGTCAGGGCGATCTCAACATCCTTGACGCAGGCCTCGCCTGTCAGGACCAGGCCGGTGACGAGACGTTTTTCCAGAAGTGATACGACAGCAGGATTCAGACCTTTGGTCATGATGCTGGCTCCACAACCGAGGATGAGATGATGACCGGCCCGATGCGAGGATACAATTGCATCCCTTGCCCTAAGCAAACTGGCGGAGACCCCGAGTCCTGGAAGGCTATAGAGAAAGTCGGAGAAGCTGTCACCGGCATGGTAGGGAGATCCGAAATCATCGCCGTCGGCCTCGATGGCGCGTTCCTCGATCGGAACGGTTTTTAGCTTGTCAAACGACAGCGGTTTAATGGTCATGATTTCTGTTTACACACATGTTAATCCCCTCAATGGCAACTCATCCCTTTCCCCGGCCGGTTCCGGCACTGTCGAGGAACGATAAATCAGAATCGATCAAGGCACAGATAACATGCAGGCAGGTAATGTGCATCTCCTGAACCCTTGGTGTCGATGGATGCGGAATATTCAGTTGAACCTCAACCCGTTCGTCCCGGCTGAGACTGCCGCCGTTACCCCCGGTCAAGGCGATAATCTTAAGACCGGTTGCCGCCGCGGCCTCGGTAGCGGCCAGAATATTTGCTGAATTGCCGCTTGTTGATATAACGATGAGAACATCTCCACGATTTCCCAGCGCCGTTACCTGACGCGCGAACACCTGTTCAAAGGATTGGTCGTTGGCAATGCTGGTAATGACGGAGGCATCGTGAGTCAGGGCTACTGCGGCCAGACCGGGCCGGTTAATTTCAAACCGGTTAACCAGTTCTCCGGCAAAGTGCTGCGCATCCGCGGCCGATCCGCCATTGCCACAGATCAGAATTTTGCCCCCGGCTCGCAGACAGCCTTGCAGGACCGCGGCCGCCTCCAGCAGCGGAGCGGAAAGCAACTCGCGGCACTTCTGTCGCAACCTGATCCCCTCATCCATGATCGCTTTAATCTGATTTTCCATCCTGTCGCTTATCCTAGACAGCATGATTCACGAATTCTACCGCATTTCGTGGCAACGTATGTATCCGACTTCTTAATCAACGGCGCTCTTCGATCGAAAAGCATTTCCATGG
>CAZQZF010000063.1:0-9762 GCA_964597745.1 uncultured Zetaproteobacteria bacterium | reverse complement strand
GGATACAGGCGGGCCTGGTCATGGCTGGCATGCGGCCGGTCAATGGCATTGTCGATGTGCTCAATTATGTGATGTTGACGCTGGGGCAGCCTATGCATGCCTTCGATGCCGATAAGCTGGCAGGCAATATCACTATCCGTTCGGCTGTCGATGGCGAGCATTTTTCCGCGTTAGACGGGCGTGAACTGAATCTGCATGCAGGCGATCTGGTGGTCAGTGATGATGAGAACGTCATTGCATTGGCGGGCATCATGGGCTCGGAGCCGTCAGGCGTGAGCGATGGTACGACGAGTATCGTACTGGAATCGGCTTTTTTCCGACCGGCGCGAGTCAGTGAAACTCGCCGCATCTACGCCATGGTTTCCGAGGCATCGATGCGCTTTGAGCGCGGGGTTGATCCGGCTATGGTCATGGTTGCCATGCAGCAGGCTACCGCCTTGATTCTGGAACTCTTTGGTGGTGCTGCCAGCGATGTCACTACCTGTGGCGATGCAGATGCTATCAATGCCGGTCGCAGGGTCGGCTGTTCAGTCTCCCGTATTGAGTCCCGCTTGGGGGTGGCGATCCCGGCATCGTTGGATGATGTGTTGAGCCGCATGGGGTTTGGCGTGAGCCGTGACGGCGATACGTTGGCGGTGACCGTACCATCATTCCGCCATGATGTGTCGATTCCCGAGGATATCTCCGAGGAATATGCGCGTGTGATCGGTTTTGATGCCATTCCGGCGTTGCTGCCGCTACTTGCGGCAACGGCGCCGGCCAAACCGGATCGCTCGATACACGATGCCGTAGCCGGAGGTTTTCTGCAGGTAGTGACTTACGCCTTTATTTCGGAGGCAGAGCAGCGCCTGTTTGTGGCCGATGACGGGTTGGATATTGAGCTGGCGAATCCAATCTCCGATGCGATGAGCGTGATGCGCCGTTCGCCATGGCCGGGGCTGCTTGTTGCCGCCAAACATAACCTGAATCGTCAGCAGCCGGGTGTGAGGTTGGCTGAACAGGGACGCATCTATTCCAGAACGGATGCCGGTCATGATGAGAAGAATGTACTGGCCTGGCTGATGACAGGGCAAGTGCAGCGGGATGAATGGTATGGCGCGTCACGGCAGGCTGATTTCTTCGACCTGAAAGGCGCAGTCGAGGCGTGGTTGGCGCTGCGAGGACTCACTGGCCGATTCATTGCCGATGACGGGGTTCAGGGCCTGCAGGCAGGCCAGTGCGCCAAGATTCTTGTTGGACGTGTAGAAGCCGGTCGAATTGGCCGAGTCGATACCGATATTACTACCGGATTCGATATTGATATGCCGGTATTCGTGGCTGATATCAATCTCGATCTGCTGCCAAATGGCAAAAAGCCAAAGTTTACGGCCCTGCCTGAATTTCCGGGTGTGGAGCGTGATCTGGTTTTCCTGTTTGAACGCGATGTGCGTGCTGAAGATGTGTTGCAAACTGCCCGTAAGGCGGGCGGCAAACTTCTTACCAATGCGCGTATTTTCGACCGCTATGAGGGCAAAGGTATTCCTGACGGCAAGATCAGCCTTGGCGTACGCTTCATCCTGCAAGCACCGGATCGCACGCTGACGCAGGAAGATTCGGATGCCGCTTCGAATGCCATTATTGCGGCCATGGACAAACATTTCGGGGCGGGCCTGCGTGCTTAAGTAGTTCGCCTGAACAGCCCATCCGGAAGTTCATCAACGATTGTGTCATTAAATTATCAGTGCTATTATCCAATTATTATCATAATTCAACGATGGAGGCGCTACATGAGTGTTGCCAGCTTTGTCGCTGACGAAATGTTGTCAGCTACGGAATTATCAAAAAAAACGGGATCGGTTCTCACCGATCTTGCCGAACATATGCACCGGAAATTTGTCATTATGCGCAACAATCGGCCTCATGCGGTGTTGTTGTCGATGGATGAATACGAACATCTGCTGGAGCAGGTCGAGGATGCGGAGTTATCGCAAGTGGCTGAAGAGCGCCTGGCTGATTATAATCGAAAAACCGTAATCTCGCACGAGGATATGCAGCGCCGTTTCAAATGAGTGGGCGTTGGAGTATTTGTTACCATCCCGCAGTGGAGAAAGACTTGGCCTCAATTGGCCGGGGCCGCGCCAGAAAGGTGCTGAAGGCAATTGAGGCAAAGTTTGGCGCTGATCCGGAAAAATTCGGTGCGCCGCTACGCAAGAGTCTGGCCGGATTGCGTAAACTCAGGGTGGGAGATATCCGTGTGGTCTATCGGCTGGAAAAGAAGAGGATCGAGGTGTTTGTCGTCGTTGTAGGGCGCCGCGCGGGTGATGCCGTGTACAAGGCAGCCGATGTTCGCATGGGCAGAGAGAATTGATGCGTGAAAAGGTGATCTTGAATGCCGCTTAGCTGGAATGAAATCAAGGATCGGGCTTTAGCCTTTTCGCAGGAATGGCCTGAAGAAGCATCCGAGAGCGCTGAGGCCGAGAGTTTCTGGGACTTCTTCTTCAATATCTTTTGCGTTCCGCACCGCGCCAATCATGACGTAATCCGCGAACAGAGAGAAAGCAGAGGTTGATTCAGGGTCAACTGTTTTCCAGCTACTTTCTTGAAGAGGGCGTCCGGGAGACGCCGGACTGGATAGCGCTACAGGATAACAATCCCGTTTTCGACCGGCTGCGGGAGATTATTTCCGCCTTTCCGCATCAAACGAACACCAATGAAGCGGCATGCGAGGACGCCGTCATCATTCCCGTGCTGGAACTGCTGGGCTATCATTATATCCGTCAGCAAACATCCAGCCGCACGGGCCGCGCCGATGTGCCCGACTTTCTTCTGTTCGCCGATGAGTCGCAACGGGCTGATGGCCTGAATGCCGGGAAACGCATGTTCGCGCATGGTTGCGCCATTCTGGAGGCCAAGCGCTGGGATCGACCGCTAGATCGCGGCGATGCCACCGATCCAATGGATGCCCGCGTTCCCTCAATCAAATGCTGCGCTATCTTTCCAGCGCCGATACCGCTTCGAACGGAATCATTCGTTTCGGCATACTGACCAATGGTCGCCGCTGGCGTGTATACGACCACGGTGCGGCATCCCGCGCCGAGGCGTATCTGGACATTGATCTGTTCGCGGCGCTGGGGCTAGACGTCAGGGACCCGTGCGCGACGGATAAAAAGCGCAAGCAGGCGCTGCGCCTGTTCGTCCTGTTGTTCCGCAAGGAGGCATTACCGCCACCCGCCGGTTCCGGCTTTCTTATGGATGCGCTGCATGCAGGCCAACGATTTGAAACGCGTGTAGCAGAACACTTACGCGACACCATTTTCGAGACGGTGTTCCCCAAGTTGGCCGAGGGCTTTGCCATGGATCAGGGCGCGATCACCAGGGACGCGCTGCCGGAATTGTATCATGCGACGCTGGTGCTGCTGTACCGCTTGCTGTTTATCTCCTACGCCGAGGATCGCAACCTTCTGCCAGCGGGTTCGGAACGATATGACGATTATTCCCTGCGTCATCTGCGCGATGAAATCGAACGGCGCGCCGACATGGACGACACGTTTTCCGACCGGCGCACGAATTTCTACCAGCACTTGCTTGACCTGTTCGACGCCATCAACAGGGGCGATGATTCCATCGGCATTCCACCCTATAACGGCGGTTTGTTTTCATCTGAACGTCATTCGTACCTGAACGAACACGCCATCGCCGATGCGTATCTGGCTCCGGCGCTGGATGCGCTCTCCCGCGTCCGGGAAAAAGGCAAGAATGGACGCAAACTACGGGTTAACTATCGCGACATGGACGTGCGGCGCCTGGGTTCCATCTACGAAGGTCTGCTGGAGTACCGTCTGGGTCTGAACACCGATGGCGCCCTTAAACTGGAGCGGGACACTTACGCCCGCAAGAATACCGGCAGTTATTACACGCATGATGATCTGGTGCGCCTGTGTATCCGCCAGTCGCTGGAGCCGCTGCTGGATACGCATCTGGAACGCTTTGGAGATTCCGCCGATCGACTCCGGCATGAACACTCGCCAAAGGCCGAACGGCGCAAGCAACTGAAAGCGCTTTCTCCCACACAGGCCGCATTATCCCTGCGCGTCTGCGATCCGGCCATGGGCTCCGGCCATTTTCTGGTGGCCGTGGTGGACTGGCTGGCCGATGAAGTGCTGGTGCGCATGGAGCTTGAAACGGAAGCGGGCGCATTCTGTGATTACGCCTCGCCGCTGGAGGCGCGCATTGAGGAAATCCGCCGTCATGTGATGGATGAGGCGGAAAAGCACGGCTGGGATGTGGATGAATCAAAGCTGGAGGATCGGCACATCGTCAAGCGCATGATTTTAAAGCGCGTGATCTTTGGAGTGGATATGAATCCGATGGCTGTGGAACTGGCCAAGCTAGCGCTGTGGCTGCATTCCTTCACCATGGGCGCGCCGCTTTCGTTTCTCGATCACCATCTGAAATGCGGCAACTCGCTGGTGGGCGCCGATCCGCACGCACTGGAGGAGGCGCTGGCGCAGGCGACACTCTTCGGCGGGCGTTTTCAGGGCATCTATAACGCCGCCAGTTTCATGGAACACATTGCGGAACTATCCGACGCGGATATCGCCGATGTCAAACAATCCGCCGGGTTCTACGCACAGGCGCAGCAGACCATTGAACCGTTATGGAGAGCGCTGGATATTTATGCCGCACACGATTTTTTGATGCCATTGGCCAGGAAAGAGCAAAAAAACTGGGCCAGCCCGCGTCAACTGCTGGAAGCGACCAAAGGCGATCCGCTGAAGGTGGCGACGGGCGCAGTGGAACTCCATGCCGAAGACAAAGCCTTGCGAGCGCACGCGCTGGATGCAGCGGCGCGGTTGCGCTTCTTCCACTGGAAACTGGCCTTTCCGGAAATCTGGTTTGAACACGGGCGGCTACGAACCAATCCCGGCTTTGACGTGATTCTCGGCAATCCGCCGTGGGATAACGTGCAGTTACAGGAGGTTGAGTTTTTCACCCTGCGCGACCCTGCCATTGCAAAAGCAGGGACCGGTTCGCAACGGAAAAAGCTGATCAAGCAATTACCACTTTCCAATATCGATTTATACGAGGAATATCAACAGGCTGCCGACGATGCCGAGAGGCTGGTATTTCATGTCCAGACCTGTGGTGATTATCCCTATCTTTCAGGGCGTAAATCCAATCTTTATGCCCTGTTTGTCGAGCGCGGGCTTTCATTGCTCAGGAAAAACGGCCGCATGAGCATGGTGATTCCATCCGGCATCGTGGCGGATAAGAGCAAGGCGCGATTCTTCGCCCGCATGGCGGAGACCGGGCGCGTGGTCAGCGTGTATGATTTTGAGAATGGCCATCTTGGCGGCACGCAATTCTTTCCTGAGGTGGACAAGCGTTTCAAGTTCTGCGTGTTCACACTGCAAGGCGACCGGGATGAGGCCGTGCCGATCCGCTGCGGTTTCTTCCTGCATCATGTAGAAGAAATTGCGGAGAAAGAGCGCACCTTCGAGCTTGGTCTGGACGATCTGGCACGCATCAATCCGAACACGAAGACGCTGCCGGTCTTCCGCACCCGGCGGGATGCTGAACTCACACGGCGTATTTACGTGCGCGTCCCAGCGCTAATCGGGCGCGATGCGAGGGGTAATATCATTACTAACCCCTGGTCTATGCGGTTCCGTCAGGGATTGTTTAATATGACCAGTGATTCGCACCTGTTCAAACCGGCGGTGAAACTGGAAGCGGATGGCTTCTACCGCGTGCGCGAGGCTGGTCAGCCGATCTACAAGAAAGGCGATGAGCGATACCTACGGCTGTATGAGGGCAAGATGGTGCAGGCATACGACCACCGCGCCGCCAATGTGACCGTCAATCCGGAAAACGTGCATCGTCCCGCCCAGCCAGAACCGGCCACGCCCGCGCAACACGCCGACCCGCGCTGGACGCCGGAGCCGCAATTCTGGGTGAATGATGGAGAAGTGGGTTCCCGCATTGGAGAATGGGCCGTTGGATTCAAGGACATTACTGCGCCAACCAATATCCGCACCATGATTGCATCCTTTATCCCACGCTCGGCGGTCGGCAACAAGTTTCCTCTTATTCTCCAATCCGATGGTAAACCGCTGCATGTCCAGACGGCCTGTTTGCTGCTTGCTTCACTTAACTCCATTGTGCTTGATTTTATTCTTCGGCAAAAGATTGCCGGTCAAACGCTCAACTTCTTCATCGTCGAACAGCTCCCCATCCTGCCGCCGGAAACCTTTGATCGAAAAATGGGCGGTATCGAATTGTGCGGGTGGATTGCCAGACAGGTGCTGGAACTCACATACGTTTCCGAGGACATGCGGCCATTTGCCGAGAGCATGGAATATGCGGGCGATCCGTTTGCCTGGGATGAGGAGCGCAGGCGGCATTTGATGGTGCGGCTGGATGCGCTGTTCTTCCATCTCTACGGCATCGGCAAGAAGGACGCCGCCTACATCCTGGACACATTCCCCATCGTCCGCCGCCATGACGAAAAGCAGTTTGGCCGCTACCGCACGAAAGACATGATCCTCGCCTACATGAACGCTGTGAACGCAGGTGATCTGGATGCGGTTCTTGATGCTTAATGATTGTACGTGAACGCTGTAAATGATTAGAGTTGAGTTATGGCATTGAGCATTTCTCCGATTTCTGGCGGTGTTAGCATAGTTTTACGTGGCAAGTTCAATCCTGCGATTTATTCTCCGGCATGGTTTGAAAAAAACGGGATACTGGGTCAGAAGGCAGAAGATGCGGAAGTTAGGATCATTCACCCGGATGTCACATCTTTCAAAACAGATCGAATGGTACTGAACATTGATCGATCCCGCTTTTCCGTGGAGGCATTGGAAGAACCATGGATTGGCATTCATGATTTTACGCTCCGGGTATTGGGGGATTTGTTACCGCATACGCCGGTTGAGATGTTGGGCATCAATCGTACAGTAGAGTTTGCGGCCAGCTTTGAAGAGAGGGAAAAAATTGGAAACACTCTTGCGCCAAAAGCGCCGTGGGGAAAATGGGGCGAGATGATGGCTAGCGGAGAGGGCAAAAAGCATGGTGGCATGAGAGCTTTGGTACAGGAAATAAGAAATTTGGATGACAGACAGATTGGGTACATCCGTATTGATGTGGGGCCTTCCACCAAGCAGGAAGGCTGTATTGCCATAAGCATCAATGATCACTACGATTTTTCGTCTGTTTCGGCAGAGGAATCTGCAATTGGAAGTGAATTGGTCATGTCTATCTTGCGGGAAAAATTTGAATCATCTATTGACCGGTCTGAGGAAATTATCAACCAGGTTATGGGTCTGATATGAGTGCGGCGACTACGACGCTGAACAGCTCCTTTGAGGATTCGACGGCTCCACCAACGGGTCCGTATTCGATAAGAAAAGAGCCTGTTCTCTTGGATATAGCTAACAATTACAGCAGGCGCCAGGTACGCCCTGAAGAAGGATTGACTGTTTCTACTCCAGCCCACACTTCTCAGCCCGATTTGCCGATACAGGATATTGAACGACTCCCTTCCGTTGAAGAAGCTGAAAAATCACCGAAAAGCTATTTCGCAAAGCTTCAGGAGTGGGAGGGATATGTACTGGAAATTAGTTCGGATTCATTTACCGCAACCTTGTACGACGTGACTGCGAATCGGGGAATAGCGGATGAGGAAGCCGAGTTCCCGCTTGATGAGCTATCCGAGTCAGACAAGCGCTTGCTCAAACCGGGCGCTGTTTTTCGCTGGCTTATCGGGTACAGAATCAAGGCTTCCGGGAAGGAACGGACTTCCCAACTTGTTTTCAGACATTTGCCGCAGTGGACTCAAAAAGATTATACCCGGCTTGGGGGCAAGGCACAGAAAATTTCAGATTCGTTGAAATGGGAGTAAGCGACTTCCTTTCCTCACCCAGCCCCGACCAGATTGAAATATCCTTGTTTGGTCCTGGTTATGGCGAAGCTGCCGCCGTTCATTTGGGGAATAATCAATGGGTTTTAATTGATTCGTGCATAGATAAAAAAACCACGGAACCTGCCGCTTTATTATATCTCAGAAAGATTCATGCGGTGCCGGAACAAAGCGTAAAACTCATTATTGCAACGCACTGGCATGACGATCATATCAAGGGGTTGAGTCAATGTCTGAATCAATGTTTGGAGGCAAAATTCTGCTGCCCCATGGCGTTCGGCAAAAAAGATTTTTTGCACATGGTTCAGTTATATGAAACCGATAACCTCATGCGGGCCGGATCGGGAGTCAGTGAAATTGCTGAAGTTTTCACGATCATACAGTCTCGTTTTTCCAGCGTGGTAAAAGCATGTGATAACAAAGTGCTGCTTCGCATCTCCAAATCAAATACCGGGTATCATAAAGAATGCATTGTTTGGTCTCTGGCTCCATCGGATAAACAGATCGATTACTTTCTGAATTCAATCGCCGGCCTTATGCCTTCTCTTCCTCAAACCAAACGGCGAGCGCCTTTCATAACACCTAATCATGCATCAGTTGTTACCTTTATAGACTTTGGAGAGCAATCAATGTTGTTGGGTGGGGATCAGGAGGAGACGAATGATCCTGATACAGGATGGTCAGTTATTGTAGCCTCAAGGAATCGGCCAAACAAAAAGGCATGCATTTTCAAAATTCCTCATCATGGATCTAGCTCTGCCCACAATAAGAATGTCTGGTCAGAAATGCTGGTCAACGAGCCGTTCGCGATTCTTACACCGTTTAACCGTAGAAAAAAGCAATTGCCTAGCACTGATGATGTCAGCCGGATCACGTCATTAACACCCAATAGCTTCTCTACATCAAAATTTTCACATGTTCATACTCATATCAAACGGAATCGGACGGTTCAACGGATGGTTCAGGAGGTTGTAGGGAAAATAAATACGCTTCCTTCAACTGGTCACATACGAGTGCGTAATGGCGGTGCAGCCAATCCAGAGCAGTGGCAAGTAGAATTGTTTCATGGCGCTTGCAGACTGCAGGAAGTTCACTGAGTAGAGAGGGCATGGTGTCGTTTTCATTCCGGTCAATTAAGAGATCGGGGTTCAAATGCTTCATTGAAAGCGAGACCGAGCGCGCGGTTTTTCTCTTTGAACGCCATCAGACGCTGATTGCGCCACTCATATAATCGCCATCTAAACTTGGCCGAAAGCGTGGCGCGAAGGAGTCTCGAACATGAGAAAAACAGGACGGAATGATCCATGCCCGTGCGGTAGCGGCAAGAAATACAAGAAGTGCTGTATGATGAAGGACAAGGCCAGGCAGTATCAGGATGCGGTCTTGCATGCGCATCAGGGTGGTGCTGAAAAGGCGATTGCATGGCTCTCCCGTCGTTTTGGTGATGAGATGGATGCGTGGATGGCGGAGGATTGGTTTGACAGTTTTGATATGGAGGATGTAGGCAACCTGTCACAGGATGAAGTTGAAATGATGGAGATCAATGCCATGGAAATGATGCTGGCCGAAGGCAGTTGGGTGCGCGAATCAGGCGAGGAAGTCGTGTTCTTGGATCAGGTTCTGGGGCGGGGCGGGCCGCTGATACTCACTGGTGCGGGAGGGCAAGCGCGCCGGGGCGGCCCGGGACGCGGCGCCGCACTTGCGTGGGCTCTGGCGGCGCTGGCGCTGCGTCTGAGCCTGCTGCCCGCTTGCGGGATGTCGGCGGAAAAATCCTTTGGTTATTGTCGGTTATGACGGGCGGAGCCCTCTCTGCGGCCGCGCGGGCGAGGGGCGCGCAGCCGGTTGTCCGGGACGGGGAGGCG
>CAZQZF010000062.1:0-9913 GCA_964597745.1 uncultured Zetaproteobacteria bacterium | reverse complement strand
GTCTCAGGCTGTGGCCATACCACATGCTCAGCTCTGTCGTTCCAGACTCCCATTCGGTTCAACCGCATCATTTCGTTGACTTCTATATTTGCTGATGGGAGAGCTAGGCCACGAAAGTCGGCTATCTGGCAAAAGGCCTGTAATATTCTTTGCTCAGCGTATATCGGATCCTTCGCATATGCACCGACGATCCCTCCAGGTGGTTTATGTAAGGCAGCTAGCGCCAATAGCTTTTGTTCGTCTCGGTATGCCGATGAGAGTAATTTATATGTACTATTACTTTGACTGCGAAACATGGTAGTTCCCCAATACGGTCCATGCTCAGGCTTGAGTTCCGCTATGAATGCTTTTACAGAATTTGCTTCGATTACTTCAACTATAGACATCGATAATAGCCCTTTTTACATATAACGTAACTATTCAGCCCCCATCATAAAGGCGGGGATTTTTCCGTCAAACAGTAGAGCTAATGCCTTGCTGGAAGATGGATCCCGCTTCCGGCATGTTGAGATATAGCTTCTGCAACGGTAGAAGCAGATTGCGCCATCAAAGGAACGGAAGCATCCGGATATTTTCTGATGGACCTTGGTCATACGCAGATCATTGTCTCCCTGATTGTTGGTAAAGGGCACGCTCGCCGCATCCGTGAAGCGAAGCACATCATCTTCATAGTTTCTCAGCCGTTCAAGAAGGTTTCTGGATTTGGAGCGTTTCAATCTTCCCCTTCACCCCTTTCGGTTGCTTTCATCAGGCGGTGGGCATTCAATATCCGCTTCCAGCAGCAAATCCCGGTATCGTTTTTTGAATGCGCCGCTTATGGCCGGTCTGCGACATTCGTCAAGGGAACTTTATCGCCTGAGATTCTGGTGCATAAAAGTGTAGGATTCGATAAATCGAAAAATCAGCGATCTATCGCTGAACCATTGAACCTGATGAACTGCTTATCAACCTGAACTGCATCAGCAGCGATTCGGCACCTGCCTTCTCCGGGGTGATGCCACCCATATCCAGCAGGATAGCAGCCGCCTCTTCGATCGGGACCTGACTGGATGGTCGGTGGATATAGCGCCAGGCCTTCAAGCCATCGAACCAGACATAAAAGCGTTTGCGGAAACTTGCAGGGCTGGCCGCATTGGTGCGCATGTTCCGTGCCGCATTCGTGATACCGGCCTCCCACAGAAAATCTGCGAGCGATACCGGCACTCGCTCCAGCCAGCCATCCGTATCCGAGTCAAACAATGATTCCAGCGCATCGTTCATCAACCTGAGTTCAGCGAACCGTTCCGGTTCACAGGCCGGCCATCTGCTGCTGTCTCCGTGAACCCAGGCTGCCATTGCCTGACCGGTGCCAAATGGAGTACGCGGAGACATGCGCGCCGACGGATAGACACATGTCGATTGAATATGACCCAGGGGGCGTTCACGCGCCAGCTTGTGCAGGAAATAGAAGTCCTCCCCTGCCCTTCTTTTGTTCATGCCATGGTGACGGGCGCAGGCGTTGGCGCGTACGGCAAAGCAGGAGCCAATGGCCGTAAAGGCAAAGGGCAATCCCGCATACCCCCAGCCATGCTCGACATAGCGCAGAAACAGTTCGTAGCAGACCATGGCGTAGCGGTGACGGGCATCGGAGATTCCATTCAGTCGGTGTGCGTAGGCTAGCGTGGCGGCATGTATATTTGAATTAACTTTAAAGTAATCTTGTAACGCATTGAAATAATTGTTAGATACAAGGCAATCAGCATCGAGTGAAGCAATGATTCCATCCGGTCTGTTGATGGCGGCAAACCGGCACATAGCCTCATCCATGCCGATCTTTCGCGCCAGCCCGACACCCGCGATCTTGGGCGGCAGATCAAATGCGCGGAATGGATATACCCGGAAGCCACCACTCTCATGCCCCTGTTTCCAGATGCTGATCTTATCAAACGTCTCCTGATTGGCGGCCCGCACCGCATCGGAGGCGTCTGAGGCATGATTGATCACAACGATCACCTCAATAGCTGAGAGAGGCATTTGGCAGCTGTGCAGATGCTCCAGAAGCTCTATCATTGCAGGCTCCAGCAAACAGGGAATGACGATAACCAGTCCGAGTTCAGGAGCGGGAGGCGCTGCAAGCAGGGCCTCCGGCTTCCGCAGGGCAAGATAGCGCCTCAGATGGCGCATGGGAGAGATTCGTTATGGCGAAGAAATCGGTTGATATCAGGTATGCGACGCCGCCCGGCTGGGTGGATGCGGCGATGTCCGACTTCGCTCATTTTCTCGCCGACCACGCCAACTGTGAGCGCAAGGCGAGTTCCACGGTAATGAGCATGGTGGTCCGCTTTCATGACCGGCACACAATCCTGCCAACGCTGATTGACCTGTCGATAGAGGAACTGGAACATTTCCGGCAATGCTACCGCTTGATGCGGCAGAGGGATATTAAACTGCTGCCGGACACCCCCGATCCCTATATCAGGGCGCTACTGAAATTGCAGCGGCACGGGCGGGAGGAGCATTTTCTTGATCAGTTACTGATCTTCTCGGTCGTCGAATCACGCGGCGCCGAGCGTTTCCGGTTGCTCAGCGAGGCGATCCGGGATTCCGAACTGAGGACCTTCTATAAATCACTCTGGGCCAGCGAGGCCAGACACGGGCACCTGTTTGCCGATATGGCTCTGCACTATTTCGATGAACAGACTGTTTACACACGCCTCAACGAACTGGCCGAGGCCGAAGCGGAGATCGTCCGCCGCCTCCCCTGGCGGGCCGCCCTGCACTAACCACATTAGCCATCCGGCATGGCATCATTGATCTATAACGTCATCTCCTTATTTTTTGTAACCCTCGTCACTGAACCCTTTAATGTCAACGAGTTAGAGTTCACATATCTTACGATAGTGAGGGGTAAACAAAATGCGCAACAGTTCAACATTACATATGATTTTCTCGCAACATAAAAAACCTGTGAGCCGGGCCGGAAATATTGATGAAGCTAATTCGAGCAAAAAGAGCCCTTTTGACTTACTAACGCGTAGCGAATATGAAGTCCTGCTTCTGTTGCTCGATGGCCGTTCAATAGACGGGATTTCGAGCGCACTTCACATTAGCAATAAAACGGTTGCCTATTATCATGCAAGAATTCTTCATAAACTCGGAATTTACAGTGATATAGAACTGACTAAATTATCAATCCAGCACGGCATCATTAATCCTTAAGCTCACTATCGCCTGATTTTATTTCGACCTAGATCCTGCCAGGAAAGCCTGGCGTAATCTCAGTGAACCGCCAGCGACAGATTGAACACCACATGGAGTTGGCAAATGGCTAGAAACAGGTTCGTGATAGTGTGCTTGTGGCTGCTGATTTCCGGATTCAATCTGAGTCCCAGTCTGGTTCCCAGCAAGGACATTCTATCCGGCGGCCCGCCCAAAGATGGCATTCCGGCACTCACCAATCCAGCTGTAGAGACGGGAATGGGAGCCGATCACTGGCTGAACTCAAGTGATCGCATCATGGGCGTGGTCATCAAAGAGAAAGCCCGGGCCTACCCTGTTCGTATCCTGAACTGGCATGAGATCGTCAACGATCGGATGGGCGGCAGGCATTTTGTCGTCTCCTATTGTCCTCTGTGCGGCAGTGGTATCGTATTTGACAGCAGAGACCTTTTTGGCGTTTCAGGCATGCTCTATCAATCCGATGTACTGCTTTATGACAAAAAGACTGAAAGCCTCTGGTCGCAACTGGAGAGCAGGGCCATCACCGGCAAGCGCGCCGGGGAGATCCTGGACACCCTTCCAGTCCTGCACACAACATGGAAGTACTGGTTCAAAAGGCATCCCGACACCACCGTCCTCTCCCGCCGTACCGGTTTCTCCCGCGACTACAGCCGCGATCCGTATGCGGGGTATGAATCGCGGAGATCTACCTATTTCCCGGTCCGCCACCGGGACGACCGGCTGCACCCCAAGGCCTGGGTCATTGGCCTGGAGCTGAATGGCAAGGCGCGCGCCTGGCCGCTTGATGACCTGAAGCGGACCGGCGGGACGCACGAATTATGGCAGGGACGGCGCCTCTACATCCGCTATAACAAGGAAGGCAATCATGCGGATATTGTTAATGAAGATGGGGTTAAGATCCCCGACACTGTTACGCTCTACTGGTTCGCATGGGCGGCTTTTCATCCGGATACGGAGCTGTGGCGCCCCAAGACCATCCATCACTGAGGCACAGAGACTGGATCAATTCTTGCGCAAAAGTCTGGCCTGCATCAGACCCAGCAGGCTGCCATCTGAATCCGGCCTGAAGCCCGTAATTCCGGGGCCGGATACGGCAATGACCGGATCATACCATAATGGGATATAGACTTGATCCTCAGCCATCTTTCGTTGCACCTTCGCATACAGCTCCTTTCTGAGATCTTTATCCTCCGATCGCCTGGCCTGATCCAGCCATGCATCAACCTCGGGATTCGCATACCGTCCCCGGTTTGCCCCGGCTGGCGGCCACATGCTTGAATGCAGGATCCAGCGGTAAATATCGGGGTCCCGGATGCTGACCCAGGCCAGGGAAAAGAGCTGGAAATCACCACGCTTGATGCGGGCGTAAAAGCCGCCCCACTCCATGGATTCAATCTTGATATCCACGCCGATCCTCTGCCACTGCGAGGCAATGGCGGTGACCAGACGCAACCGGGCCGGATCGGTGCTGGTCCGGTATGTGAGCCTCATACGAACACCGTCTTTAGCACGCGGAAACCCGGCGGAATCCAGCAATGCCTCCGCCTTCCGCGGAGCATAAGGAACCGCGGGAACAGGGCTGGCCGCCCAGTGCGACGGCGACAGAACGGTTTCGGCCAATAAGGGAAGATCACCGAACAGGGCCTTTTTCAGCCTTTTTCTGTCCAGGGCCATGGCCAGGGCACGGCGTACGCGAACATCTCTTAGTTTCGGATCGTGCAGATTGATACCGATATAACTGAAGGTTGTGGAGGCCATGGTCTGAATCGTGAGATTTGGCTGCCGCCGCAAATAGGGCAACAATCCGGGAGGAAGGTCATTCTGAATAAAGTCGATCTCTCCGCGGGCCAGTTTCAGACAGCGTGTAACCGGATCCTTGACCGTTTGGAAGCGGATTCGCCGGATGACGTCCCGGCCAGAATTTGGTACGCGAGCCAGAACGAGGCCATTCTGATCCCACCGAATCAACCGGAACGGACCACAGCCGACCGTCGTATGCGCTGATTGAGGAAGCGCTGCCAGACGGGCCGGCAACACGCCCAGACTCAGACGGGTAAGTATCGATGCGTCGGGCTGGCGCAGATGGATAACCAATACCCTGTCGGAGACCGCTTCAACGGACTGAACCGCCTCAAACCCCGCCCGCAGCGGACTGGCCATGGCCGGATTAAGAACCGACTTCAGGGTTGCCACAACATCCGGCGCCGTGACCGGCGTCCCGTCATGAAACCGGATGTCCTCTCTCAGAACAAATCTCCATGTAAGCGGATCGGGATGTTCCCATGTCCTGGCCAGGTCGGGTCGGGGAAGAAAACGGGCGTCCAGGTGGACCAGGCCGCGATGAATAAATTCCTGGACGCGATGCGAGGCGGCATCGGTAGCGAAACGGGGGTCCAGACTCATCGGGGGCTGGGCAAGACCGACACGCAGTTCATCCAGGCGCTGATTACTGTTTGAGCATGCAGCCAGGCTGACAGCCAGGGTCAGTATCAGGATACTGAAAATATTGTTTAGGCGAACTTCGATCAATTCCGGATCCATAGAGTCATGCCTTCTACATGACCGCTATACGGGAATAAATCCAGTGCCCGCAAGGCCTGAAGATGGTAGCCGCGATCCGCCAGAATTTTTCCATCCCTGGCGCCAGCTGCAATATTACAGGATATCATGATTACTTTACGCGGTAGCATCATGTGCATGGCCTCACATACGCGCCTTGCACCCTTGCGGGGAGGATCCAGAATCAGCACATCGGCCCCAACGAATGGAGCGGGATTAAATTTTTTCAGCAAATCAGCCTGCAGATATTCCGCCCGGACGCCAAGCTCGCGGGCATTGGCATTGGCTGTTCGAATACTTCCAATCTCGACATCCGCACCCGTGATCGACATACCCCGGACTGCCAGAGGCAGGGAGAAGTTTCCAGCGCCGGAAAACAGGTCCACCACCCTTCTGGCCGGGTGAGTCCAGCTCAAAACCTGTCCTGCTATCTCGTTATTCATAGCCATCTGGGTCTGGACAAACCCATCCGGTCCAATGGTTAACTGAATTCGTTTCTCTCCGGAGTTGATCTCATCATGCAAGACCTTTACCGGCCGGGATAAAGGTTCTATCCGTTTCCCGTAACGCCACCACCACTGGACTTCATCTCTGTTGAGAAGCCCTTCGGGTAGCTCCGGTCTAACCGCGGCGTCCGTCTCCAGAATAGCATGGATACCGTCAGCAAGTGCTGTCATGGATACAGAATCAACTTTTAGAGGAATGAATTCCTCCAGCTCTTGTCTCAGCTCATTCAACTCCGGCAACAAGACCATACACCGCTTGTGCCGGATCAGCTTCAGGCTGGCCCTTGCCCTGAACCCCAGGAAACTGCCGGCCTCATCCCTGCCCCGCCGCCATCGAACTCTCCTGCGCCGACTCGTTACCGGAGATGACTCTATAGGCTGCCAATCCGTATCCGGCTCTATCATGGATGAGAATGCTTCACTGACCCATTCAGATTTGATTTTGCCGTGTTGGTTCTTGTGCAAAAATTGCAGGGCGCAACCGCCACATTCCCCGGCATAGGGGCACGGCGCCGGGACGCGATGCGGGGAAGGACGCAGCACCTGCTCAAGCTCACCGCGTCTGGCGCCCCGGCGCTTCCCCCTTTCCGTAAAAAGAATTTGTTCACCCGGAAGGGCATTGGGAACCAGGAAGACGCCTTGCCCGTGACGAACACAAGCCTCCCCCCCAACCAGGAGTCTTTCCGCATCGCCAACGCAGGAGTCGGGCCGATTGGTTGTACCCCGCATGATTGTTGAAGGTTCCAGACTGTTACAGGGCATCGATCCGGTTAAAATCCTTCAGAAAAGGGGGGGGCGTAACAGGTGCATGGAACACCTGAATGAATAGCTTGAATAACTCGCCCATGCCGAAGGGCATCAGCAGGCGTTTGATATTGGCCGACTCTCTTGCCCATTCCGGGGTATTGGCCATCGCCTCAATACGGCTCTGAACGGATGGACTCTGGGCCATCCATGCCCCCTGCGCCATAAACACTACCGTCTGCAGATTATGATCCAGACCAGCCCGATGCAGGGCCGAAAAGTCCACATGAGCTGTGATGTCCATACTGCCAGGCGCGGACAACACATCTTCACGGGTCTGATGCCGGGAATGCGCCAGCAAGGTGCCTTCGTATCGCTGAGGCCGGTAATATTCTCTTTGTGGATAACCGTAATCCACGCAGAATACATAGCCCTTTTGCATGACTGAGGCCACATCCTGTTGCCATCTGGCAAGTCCGGGGTTCCATTCACTGCAATACCCTTCCGGCCAGCCTGAAATCAGTTCCGGATCAATACAGGGCTCTTCACTCAGTAGTTCTCGTGCTGATTGCCAGGAAAAACCCTGTCCAGCACCGGTTACGCCGCGTTCAAACATGCACCTGTTCAGGTACTCAAAACATCGAACAGGAAAGGCGTCAAGCAATTCGTTACAAAAGAATATACAGTTTTCAAGGCCGTTGATTGATCTCAGGCTATTGACCTGAAGAACAGACAGACCGGCTTCTTCATAGTGTTTTTTTTGCCGTCGACGCATTCGTCCGCTTTGCTCGACCGCAATGAGCTTCGCGGGCTGAATGATGCCTCGATTTTGCAGCATTTTCACCACCGCAAGCAGTAGCTCCCCTTCCCCGCCACCCTGTTCCAGAAGGTGCCATTGGGCTGGCTTGCCCAGGGCCTCCCAGCCCCAGCAGATCAGATCAGTCATGGCTAACGGAAGCCAGGGTCCCATAGCCGGAGCGGTGATAAAATCCCCTTTTTCGCCAAAGACCCTTCTGGTCTCATAGTACCCATGGACAGGCTCGTAAAGGGCCGCATTCATGAACTCATCAAAGGGAATCCACCCTCCGCGTTTCCTAATTCTGTCTTCGATGATTGAATTCAGTGCGTTTGTGGCGTCATTCATGGCTCATGGATCGTTAACATCTCCTTTTGTTTTATCTAATCATGGATTAACAAGCCTGGCGACAAATAGTGGAACAGAGTTTGGACACATTACGGTTGACGCCTGCGCCTGCCTTTACTACCGTTCCCCTACTGTAAATGAAAACTGTACAATACACATTTTTCAGAATCTCCACGAACAGATGAGGGAAAGCAATGGCAGCGAGCAATATTATCCACGTAACTGATCAGGGCTTTGAATCGGATGTTCTGAAGGCATCCGGAGCGATTCTGGTTGATTTCTGGGCGCCATGGTGTGGCCCATGCAAGCAGATTGCCCCGCTCCTCGATGAGATAGCGACTGATATGAAAGATCGGGTCGCAATTGCCAAGATTAATATCGATGACAATCCGGAGATTCCGAGTAAATACGGGGTACGCGGCATACCAACTCTGATGTTGTTCCGGGGCGGGAATGTACAGGGCACCAAGGTTGGAGCCGTGAGTAAATCAAAACTTATGGAATTTATCGAAGAACATCTGGACTAGCAGTCTGCCGGGCTTATCAAGTTTTCAAGGGCCGTTTTATCCACCTGCCCCGGGCTTGTCCAACAAACGGTGCATGTCGTGGTTCGCTCCGCTCTCACGATCCAACCTTATTCATTAGATGGCTTGGTTTACCAGTGACGATCCATCAAAACCACCCGTACTTTGTTTCGCTCTTGTATGCGCGCCAAGTAAATACAGCAATGGCCGCGGTTGCTAGCGCGGTGAGCCAGACCGGGAATGGAGTCCATACCTGAAGTCCGAGCATGGTGATCGTGAGGACGATAAACATACAGACTGAGGCAATCCGTTTACGACGGGAGCGTAGGGCGCCGATCTGGGAGGCCAGATCTGTCGGTATGGGATTGCTGGCCCGTGAAAAAAGGGCGTCGATCTGAGGTTGCAAGCTGAAATGGACGTACAACAACAGGCCAGCGATGACCAAAAGCAGCACGAACTTCAGCCCCAGGGAAGGGTTGCCGACTAGGGCGCTCAATCCTTGACCTTTGAAAAAGATAAGGGCCAGGCCGGACACCAGAGCCGTAGCCTGGAAAACGAAGCATGGGATAGTGCGGTTCTTGATGATGTTTTCCATGTAGAGATCAGCACGGTCTCCCAAGGGCGGGCCAAGGCGGATTCGCTGGTTGACGGCAACCAAAGCATAGAAGGGCCATGCCATGAGGATTGCGGTGATGATATGCACAACACGGACAATCGAGATCACAGGGGTCATTATCTTTCCTCCTTTGGCTCCAAGAGTGCAGCCTCGCCACCCGCCGAAAACGGCGTAGAGGTTTTTGGTCGGGTGGGATGATTGGTTAGCTGCATTTCCGCTCTCGGCATTCTCTGATTATGTCGACAATTTCTGATGACGTGATTCCAAGATTAACCCCCTCGACATCAAGGGGTTATTTGCCAGCCTTTGCAGGCTTTATATAAAATGTTTCACCATCTCTTTTTTTGATGCAAACAACGCCTTGATTCTTTGCCTCATCCAGGATGGACGCAAAGTTTTGCCGAGCCTCTGTAAAGCTATACTCTCTCATGATTCAACCTCAAGGGTGTGAATACCCATTTTCTCAGATGCAATCTTCAGGCCCTTATCCAAGATAAGCAGTGGCGTACTTGTTTGCAGTGCGCATTGAATAAGATATGCGTCGCAGAAAGGGTAGAGTAGAGGACAGGCTCCGGTCACCATTAGGAATCGGCCTGTCTGT